>DYMH01000240.1 GCA_020721645.1 Draconibacterium orientale | reverse complement strand
TTCATTTACAAATATACTAATTTATGTAATATTTACAAATCGGTTTAATATAATTTAAGGGCTTCATAAAACGTTTTTGAATCATTTCGCCAATCGGAAATATTTCCGATAATATTAATTCTTGCTTTCGACCCCTCTTGCGCTATGCTGATTTTCCCTTTCATCAATTCGTTTTGCTTGTATTAATTCAAAACAAATTTCACAAGTTTAAACTTTGAAAACAAATCAAAAAACCATAATTGGCAGATTTTTACCCGTCATACAGACAAAATGTCGCAATAATAGATTATTGTTTTGATTCACTCTGTGAATAGGTGTTACTTTGTGTAAAGTAATTTTCAATGAATCAAAAGCAAAAACAAGAACTCGGTTTCACATATTATGTTGAGCAAGGACTCAACGCAAAAGAGACCGCCGCTAAATGCGGAGTAACCGAAAAAACAGTCGGGAAATGGGTCGCATTGTTTAATTGGAAAGATATTAGAACGGCAAAAGAAACAGCTCCGAATAATCTTCTAAAAAACTTATTACGACCTTTTAAATAAGCTTGTCGAAAAACGACTTGAACTCATCAGTGAAGTTACCGACGATGAGAATGATTCAAAAAAAAAATACAAAGCCTTGACCGACGAAATAAGCAAGATTGCGAAAGCTATTGAAAACCTGAAACGGGACGGCAAGCCCTCTTTAAGAATGCACTTATACTGTGTAGAAAGATTTACGGACAGTTTGATGCCGTTTTTTGACAAATATAATATCAAAAGTGAATTAACATCGTTCACAAAACAGTATATCAATAATTTAGCAAAAGAATCATAATGAATAATGCGGACAAAAAAGCATTAGATATATTTCTTAAAAAGCTCGATTTTATTGCAAATTCAACAGAGCTCAACACCGAGTTTTTGAACGGAGATAAAAATGAGCGGATTGCCCGTGCTAAAAAGGACTATGCCTTTTTTGTTCAAAAGTACTTTCCGCACCTGGCGACAGACGAATGCGGTGACTTTCAGATAAAAGCCGCAAACAAAATCAAAAAAGAATCTCGAATCCGTGCAGTTTTAAAATGGTTTCGCGGTGCCGCAAAATCAACACATTCCAACATATTTATTCCATTGTGGTTATGGATTAACATGGAGCTTAAATTCATGGTTCTCATCGGTCCGGAACAAACAATGGCTAAAAAGCTGCTTTCAGAAATACAAGCGGAATTTGAGGCAAATGAAATGTTGAAGCACGATTTCGGCGACATGATGCAACAGGGTTCGTGGGCTGACGGTGATTTTGTTCTTAAAGATGATACGTGTTTTGTTGCCCGTGGACGAGGGCAAAAATTAAGAGGACTGAAATATAAAGGTCATCGCCCCGATTATGTTGTCATGGATGATATTGATGACGATGAAGTTTGCGAAAATCCCGAACGAGTTAAGAAATTGATAAAATGGATTCTGAAAGCTGTTTTATTCATAGGCGATAAGGGAAATTTCAGAGTAATTATCGCAAATAATTTAATTTCGCAAAACTCGGTTACGGCTCACTTTTCAAAACAAAAAACGTGGTGGCACAATCAAGTTAATGCCATAGACGACAACGGAAACCCGACTTGGCACGAAAAATATACAAAAGCATATTATCAAGAGCTGCGAGACGAGGACGAACTCGCTTTCCAAGGCGAAATGATGCACAATCCGTATCCGGAAGGCGAAATATTCAAGGCTAAGGAAACGCAATTTATAAAAATGTCTTGGCAAACCATGAAGAGCTGTTCATCTGTCGTCGCGAAATGGGATATTGCCTACACCCGAAATAAAACTTCCGATTACAACGCCGTTCCGATTATCGGTTTCAAACAAGATCGTATCAACGTTTTCAAAACCTACTGCCGCCAATCTTTGATGAGCGAGGTCTTGGACTGGATGTACGATATTGACAAGCAGGCGAAAAAACACAACATTTCCATTGAATGGTATGCCGAACGGCAATTTTGGAACGAGCTGGTAAAAGAGGCTGTTGAAGCTGCCGCGAAACGATACAAATATTATCTTGAAATTGTGATGGACGACACGCCGCAAACCAATAAAATTAAGCGCATTATCAAAGGTCTCGCAAGCTATTGGCAAATGTCGAAAATATATTTCAACGAGGCGGAAAAGGAAAGTTACGACATGAAAACCGGACTCGGTCAATTGTGGGCTGTCGATTATTCATATACCGGAAAAGACGATTTTCCCGATGCTTTGGAAGCTACCGTGGCAAAGGGGAAAAGAAGCATCATCGCTCAGGATATGGATTACATCATGGGGCGAAACGAGCGGTTACAAGGACTTTATTAATTGACAATGGACAATGGAAAATTGACAATTAACAATTGACAATTGACAATGGATAATGAAAAAAAATAAAAAATGACGTATTATTTTATTTAGACTTATTTACTTAATCAATACAATTTGCGACCAATTCAAATTTATGTG
>DYMH01000114.1 GCA_020721645.1 Draconibacterium orientale | reverse complement strand
TCAATTATCAATTATCAATTATCAATTATCAATTATCAATTATCAATTATTTACTGATATTTTGTGAAAATTTCCTTCAATTCATTGTCCGGGAAAACAGCTCTGTTAAGTTGATATGCAATACGTTTCACTTCCGGCAAAATTTTATCAATTGCTTCGTCCGAGAGTTGAAAACCCATTCTACCCGCAACTTCCTGAATTACTCTTTTGCTTGCGAGTTGTGTAACGTAAATTTTTTGAGGTATTCCGAGTACTTCTTCCGTGTCGAATGGTTGAAAACTGACGGTATCCACAAACGGAGTTCCGGTTGAAATGGAATTTACGCCGGTTCCTACCATCGGGTCTGTAACTTTGAGCGAAACGCCGGTGAACTCGCTCACTTTTTGGGCAATTTTTGGTATCATTTTCAAATTCGGCGGCGAGAGAAAGAGATTTTCGCCCGGAATTTGCAATCGTTCAAATAATTTTTCGGGTTGATATGCCATGTGAACCGTCAGCAATTCGGTTCTCGCAATACCGTTTCGCTCAGCCAAACCCAGCCACGAAGTTGCCGAAAGAGTTAATCCTCTGTGAATTGAAGCCAAATTATTGATGAGCGAAAATCCCATATCATCGTGAAAATGAGTTCCAAAAATCTGATTCCGGTCTGAATAAGCAAGCAGAGTGTCGATAAATGCGGCTGTTTCTTTGGGGTAAATTCGTCCGCGTGTATCGCCGATATGGCAAATCGAAATGCCCTCCGAACGCAATGCTGCTGCGGCTTGGGCTATAAAAATCGGGTCGGCATCGAAACCGCCTGCCATTTGAACATCAACGGGTATTCCGCCGGCTTTGTCGAGTGCGTATTTTGCTATCTCAATGCCTTGTTCCAGTGCTTCTTTTTGGGTTTTATGCAACATCAATCGACACATTCGCTCGGAAGCCGGGAAAACATAAGCAATGCGTGGAAATTTTGCGTTTCTGACAGCGTCAATGCTGATGTCGATTTCTTCTTTTACGCTGCGACAATTGGCTGCAATACAGCAATTATCGACATTGTCGGCAACTGTTTTTATTGCATCGACTTCTTCTTTTCCGATGGCAACAAATCCGGCTGCAAAAACTAAATGATCCGGACCGTGTTCGTTAAACATTTCGCCGTGCATTCGTGCAATTTCGGCACGTTGTTTTCCGGAAAGTATGGTTTTTGCCTGTGCTCCGTCGCGTGCTACTTCTTCCCAGAAAACGAAGCGTTTGTTGATTAATGAATTTGTAATTCGATCCATAAGTTTAAAATAAAATGTGAAAAATTTTGCAACTTGATGCTTGGTTTTATGTTCGCTTAGAATTGAAATATTAAACTCAAATACATATTTCTTCGGTTTTGACGTAATTGCATTGCCAAATCGGGAGTTACTTGGTCCAAACCGGGCGATGAATATTCTTTGTCTAAAATATTAAAAACCGTGAATTGAAATGTTATTCCTTGTTTTATTAATTTATAGTTTATCGAACCGTTCAACAGAAAATAGGCTTCAAAATCGGCGGTGTTTGTGGGTACTGTGGTATTGACACCTGTGATTTTTTTCCCTACAAAATTTGAACTGATATTGATATTGAGACCATTTTTTGCAGCATAATTTCCGCCGATATTGAACTGATTGCCAGCAATATCACTGATTCTAAGTTTTTTGTAAGATTCACCGTTTTCATCGAGTAAAGGTGTGCCGTCGTCTTTTTTCGGATTTATCGTGTATGGCTGTGTGTAAGTGTAATTGAGATATGCCGAAAAATTATCATAATGCCAGTCGGCAAAAGCATTGATTCCGTAAATTAAAGCCTGTCCTTTTGCCTGATTTTGGTTGGTTGTTGTTCCGTCGGTCCGTGCTACTTTAACTTCTTGTATTATGTTGGTATAAGTCGAATAATATCCTGCGATATTGATATTCAATTGGTTCAAAATATTTTTTCCGATATTTATTTCGATGTTTTTAACACGTTCGGGCTGCAAATCGGGATTCGCGAGTTCGCGTTTTCCAGAAGCTGTTGAATATTTTTCGCGATTGGTTGCATCTTTAAAAGCTTCGGCATAAATCACTTTAAAAATGTAGCTTTCGGGCGAATAAACTACGGCAAGCCGAGGATTGAAAACATTGCCATAGCCTTCGTCGAGTCTGATTTTGTTGTTATCGTATCGTGCACCGGCTGTAAATTTTAGTTTTTTCATCACCATAAAATCGGCTTGGGCATAAAAACCCAAATCGCGCGAAAAAAAGTGATTGCCTCCCGTAGTTGTGGTTAATGATGTTCCGGTTTGTGCTGCATCTTCTTTTGTCGAAGCGGTATAATCGCCTTGTATTGAGCTAAAACGTGTTTCAAAACCGGTAATAATACTTATTGTGGGGGTCGGTTGGTATAACAATTTTAATTCGTTGCGAATTTGATTTGATATTTGAAAAAGATATGTGCTGTCCCAAGTTGGTGTTTTACTGTTCATTAAATCCGATAATTTATACGTTCCGTTGATATAATTTTTCCGGAAACGTACCACAGAATTCTCTTTATCAAAATCATGAATTTTATACATTAAAATATTTGACACACTCAATTTTTGAGATATGGACTTTTTATAATCTGCAAAAAAGTAAGTGTGGCGAGGAACCCATGCTTGTCCTTCATTGAAGCTCATAAATTGATAATCAGAATATTGTGCACCGGGACCTTCGGATTTTTTCCACGTTGAAAATCCCAGAATAAAATCATAGATTCTCAATTTTGCCGTAACCGAGTAGGCTTTTGTTTTATCAACATATTTAACTTTTGTGTAAACATCATTATCCAAATCCAAAGCTCGCTGAATTCCGGCATCGGTCAAGCGTATCGATGTATCGGTTGGCAGATAAAAATAAAATTGTGCTGTATCGGGGTTTGCTGCCAAAAATGCAAATACATTTGCCGTATCCGTAATGTCCAATCGGGTGTGATATTTTGTATTCAAGGCATCAGTCATTTCAACGGGCTTATAGTCGTGTTCCGGGTATTTCGATAAATCTTGCTCATCGGAATAAAAATATCGACCTGTAACCGAAAGTGCCAAATTGTGGCTTTTGTTTTGACCGGCAATCGTTCCGTCAATAAATTTTGTATTATACGAACCATACCCTGTGTTAAAGGTTGTTCCGATTTGTTTACCGCTTTTTATATTTTCTTCCGGATTTTTCGTAATCACATTAATAACTCCCAAAAAGGCATTAGAGCCATACATTGTGGAAGCCGGACCGTAAACTACTTCAACGCTTTTGATGTTGCTGAGCGAATATTGCCGCGACAAATATACGTTGCTCGACCATATATCGTTTTCCTCTACCCCGTCCACCAAAAAAAGTGTTCGGTTTGTATTGATTGAGCGGTATCCTCGTTGATAAGCGTGTGTGTAAAGATTTCCGTTCGAGCGTGAAATATCAAAACCGGGCAAATCGTGCAAAAGAGCCTCCAAATCGAGATAGCCTCGCTGTCGTATTTGATTTTCGGAAATTAAAATTGCAGTTGCAGGTGCTTCGTAGATATTTTCTTCTTTTTTTGATACCGAAGTAACAATCATCGTGTTTCCTTTTTCCTTTATCGATTCGATAATTCGAATAAATTTCGGCGGGTCGTTCAGGTAATCGGGGCGAAAAGCCGGTTCGAGTGCCAAAAGTTCCATAATTGAGAGGTTTGCCGCACTGTCATTATCTAAGGCGAGATATGTTTTTGCCGATAAACGATATGCCTGCACTTTTTGTTCCGATGAAAATCCGTTATCAATACAGGGTTTGAGTATTTTGAGTACCTCATCGAAATTTCCTGTTTGATATTTTTGTGCCGCTTCATTTATTGCCGACCAATCACAATTATTTTGTGCAAACGCTTCGTTTGTTGCCAAACCTATGAACAGAATCAAAAAAACAAGAAAATATTTTTTCATAGTGCAGAATTCAGATTTTTACAAGCGTATGGAATTTTAGGCTGAAAAATAATTTTATTTGAATTGATTTTTCTGATAATCAGTAATCGGACAGATTTATTTGTATTTTATAATGTTCGTATTCTTATCAAAATCAAATTATTACTTCATTAACCATTAACAATTAATAATTAACCATTACTTCAATATCTTCTCCAATATATTTTTTCCAAAATTTTTCCGGCATTTGTCCTTGTACTTTTTTGCGTAATTCGGTGTTCAACAGTGTTGGGTCGATGGTAAGCATTTGAATTGTTTTATCGGCTCCTCCGCAATATATTTGTGTATTGTCCGAATTGTAGCTCAAACAATAAAACCACGAATCGCTAAATGTTATAATGATAGGTTCTCTGCTAAAATTTTCGCTGTCCCATTTTTTTACCGTTCCATCGTAGCTGCACGAAATTAATTCATTGCTCTGTTCGTGATACAAAATATCATTAATCCCCGACAGGTGAGCAAAAACCTCTTTTTCAATAATAACCGGATTCGAGGCTTGGCGAATTTCTATTTTCCCGCTTGCCGTTCCAATAATAATTTCGTTTGATTTTGCCCATAGTAAGGTCATAATTTTTCCGCTGTTGCATTTTATTTCTTTTTGTTTTTGAAAATTTTGGGTATCAAAAAAATAGAGTATGCCCTTGTCGCCTGCAAAAATAAGCGATGTTTCGGAAGTATTCAGAGCAATTGCATTTATTTTTTCGGAATATAGGGCAATTTTTGTGAAATGTGTCGGAGCAGAAATATCGTGAACCAAAACCAAGCCATCGGAGCCGACAGAGAATATTCGTTTCGATGTTTTATCGAAAAAAAGTTTGTAAACAACGCCGGTATGACCTGTTAACACAATCGGTTTTTCAGTTAAATCAGTGGTGTTCCAAATCAGAATTACACCATCAAAAGCACCTGCTGCAATGTATTTTCCGTTTACATCAACCGTTACGCAACGAAACCCTTTTTGTCCGAAATTTCCTGTTTTCAGTAAAACCGGTTTTTCGGTAAGTGTGGAGGTGGAATACAAGCGAACACTTCCGTCGTCGCCCGAAGAAATGAGGAATTTTCCGTCAGTCGATAAACAAATGCTGCGAACGGCATCGCTGTGCCCGTTTGTACCTTTGATTGTGTATTTGAGTTCGGCTAAATCGGACAGGGCGGTGAAAATATCCGGGTCGTCGGGGTTTCCTTGATAGATTTTATTGAACCAAAATGCTTGAATTGCAAGGAAATAAGGTAAATCTCTTTGCTCTTTCGAGAGTTGTTCGTTTTTAATATTTTCGGTGTGAATTTTTATAGCCTGAATTGCAATTGATTTTGCAATTGCCAAACGGCGAAGGGTATCGGTTTTTGCTTCAGAAAGTTCGGCACGCGAGCGTTCGGTTTCAGCTATTTGCTTTTGTTTTACAGCTTGGTCGCGTAATTCTTCGGCTTGTTTTTGAAGTTTTTTAGCTTCATCTCGGGCTTTTACCGCATCGTTCCGGGCAAGAAGTGCCAGTCCTTTTTGAAACAATGCTTCTTTTTGTTGTTGAATCGCATAAAGTTTTTGCTCTTCGGCAAGGCGTTTTTGTTGGTCGGCAATTTGTTGTTGTTGCTCGGCAATTCGTTTGTGCGAAACGGCTTCTTTTTGTTTTTCTTCGGCAATTTTCCCTTCTTCCATTGCAATTTTTTCATTTCTTTTCGCATCTTTTTCGCTTGTCTGGGCTTTAAATTTGAGTTGTAATGATGCAAAAACAAATAGAATGGAGATGATGGCGGCAAAACCTAAAAATAATGCAAAATTTCGTGCACGTTTCAAATCGCGTTCGCGTTTGGATTCTTTGAAGTTGACAGCTTTATCGAATTCTTTTTTACTGTGTTCGATATACGTCATTGTTCGGTCGAATGCCGGGTCGTAACGCAGTGCCCAAGCTTCATTGGGCTGATTGTCCGAAATCCATTTCAAAGCCATTTGCAGGTCGGGATTCACCAAAAGCCCCGCCTTGCCTTCTTGATACATTTCTGCGGTTTTCGATAAATGCAAATACATTTGTGCAGCTTTGCTTTCTTCTTCAACCCACACCTGCAAGCGATTCCATACCTGCATAATGCTTTCGTGTGCAATGTCGATAACTGTTTCATCGCTCAGTTGAACTTTTGCCGAAGGCAGGAGATAATTATTCCCTTCGGCTCTAAATTCATCAATTACTGCAATAATTTCGTCTTTGCCCGAATCTACAATTTGAAAAATATCCGACAGAACTGTCGGACGCAGAGAACTTTGTGAAGTTAGACTTTTAAAAATTTTTTTTGAGGTTTGTCTGCGTTTTTCCGAATACAAATTGTGATATATTTTTTCGGTATGTTGAGACAGAGCATTTTGAATATTTCCTACTGCTTCGTAATGTCGCAGATTCAATGGCGATTCTAAATCGTTTAGGGCAATACGTTCTTGCCACATTCGCATCAGTGCATGTTGAAGTAGGGGAAGTCCTAAGTGAAATTCTTCGCATTCGTTTAACAATAATTCAACCAAATCAGTATCTACCGAAACTTGATAAACTTCAGCCGGACGCCGAATAGCCTGCTCCTTATCAGTTTTTGTCATCTGAGGAATTAAATAATGACCTTGATTAATTACTTCGGCTAATCCTGTAAATTCGGTGCAGTCGCTCAAAAAATCGGAGCGAAGGGATAACATAATGCAAAATTCAATTTCTTTTTGATGAAATGCTTCAAGGATTCGTTGGACAAATATTTGTGCATTTTTCACAGCTACGCTCTGTGATTCGCTTTGTCGATAACGAAAAATTTCTTCAAATTGGTCGATGTAAATCAGTATTTTTTTTGAAAATCCGGTTTGTCGAAGCAAATCAATCAATGATTTTTTCGACAAAAAAAACTCGATTTGTTCTTCTGTTTGAAGTTCCGGGAGTAAAAGATTTTGGCTTTTTAAAAAATCAAAAATCGCTGTCGATAAATTTCCCATCGGGTTGTTGCCCGGACTAAAGACCGAGTATTGCCAATCCTCAGATGTTTTGACCATTGCCGGTATCAAACCGGCTTTTATCAAAGATGATTTTCCGCTTCCCGAAGAACCGGTTATTGCGACAAAGCGTTTTTGTAAAAGTATTGATGTTAGTTCGACAATTGATTTATCCCGCCCAAAAAACAGATGGCTTTCTTCGATGTCGAAACTCCGAATTCCGTGAAAAGGATTTTTGTCCGATTGTATTAATTTGGGTGAAGTCATTTGTTTTAGCTTAATGAAAACCGAAAAAAACATCTTTATCCGGCATTGCCGGCAATTTAATAAATTCTATATTAAACGCCATTAATAAATGCACTTCATAACATAAGATCGACTTATTTTCAGCGTTTTTTCTAAATACTAATTACTATTTACTAAATACTTTTATTATATTTTTATTCCTTAAAAATCTGAAAAAGATTATCAAAAAGAATACCTAAAATTAAAAAAAAAATTGGAAACTCAATATTTTTTTATAAATTAGCTGTAAGTTTTTTTTTTGGAGAACAAAATTAAACTTGAAAAATTCACAATTTTACTTTACAATACTGTAATAAAAGTGTTTTTTAAAAAAATCAGACATAAAATCTGCATATCGAACGATTTGAAAGAATTGGAAAAAATTTCGAAAATTATCGAAATTTTCTCGAATGATGCTTGCTTAACGTGCAAAACAACAAGTGCTTTGGGTCTAATTTTAGATGAGTTGCTTTCGAATATCATTTTTTACAGTTTTCCTGATAATAAAACGAACGAAATAAAAATTTTGTTCGAAAAATCAAGAAAAACTGCTGATGTTACCATCGAATACGGCGGCATTGAATTTGACCCTCGCAATGCACCAAAACCCAATTTGGAGTCGCTTGCGGAAGACCGACAAATCGGTGGGCTTGGAATACATATTGTTTTGAAAATGACACATTTATTTGAATATAAACGAAAAAAAGAAGTTAATACGATTTTTTTAAAACTTAAAATTGATAAAGAATAAAAATGAAATATACGAAAAATTAAATATCTTTTATTCTAACTACTAATTACTACTTACTAAATACTATCATGGAAATTAAAGAAATTATACAAGATAATATTACTGTTTTAGATTTGTTCGGGAAAATTGACGTGAACAGTGCCAAAACATTTCAGGAAAAATTTTCGGAAATCGCCGGTCGCGGCGATAAATATGTGATATTAAACTGCGAAAACCTCAGCTATGTGAGCAGTTCCGGATTACGTGTTTTTTTGATGTTTTTGAAACATATCAATAAAATTGGCGGTAAATTAATGATAACTGCAATGAATGAAATCATTTACGAAGTTTTTGAAATTTCCGGGTTTTTGCCGATTTTCAACATATCGAAAACCATTGAAGAAGCTAAAAAAGAATTTTTGTAGGAAGACCTTGTATTTTGAATTTTTGCAATGAATTTTTTCTAATTTTGCAAAATATCAGTAAAAATCAAGACATGCTTCAACGCCACGAACACCTTACTTATTGTCGCCAATGCAAACATCAGGAATTTGATGTAAAACAAGGTTTAATCTGCAAATTAACCGGTACACTTGCCGATTTTGACCCTGTTTGCCCAAATTTTAAAAGCATTTCGGGCGAATATGGCAGTACGGAATTTGATACCATCAGAAAAAAAATCGACAACGTTCAAAATAAAACTGCAACTCAAGGCGAAAGGCTGGCAAATTATTTTATCGATTCCTTTGCCATTTGGCTCATTGCAATCGGTCTCATTTTTTTTCTCTCGGTAAGCGGGTTAAATACCGGATTATCGGAATTGGAATTCTATTTGTTCTATTTCTTGGTAACAGTGTTGTATTACACCTTATTTGAAACGTATGCCGGGAAAACTCTCGGAAAATTTGTCACCAAAACCCGCATTGTCGATGAGAATGGATTTCAACCAAGTATGAACACCGTTTTAATTCGTACACTTTGTCGATTCATACCTTTTGAGGCATTTTCGTTCTTAGTTTCGCCAATTGGCTGGCACGACAGAATTTCGAAAACTTATGTTATTGATGAGGACGGACCAAAATCCGATACGAAAAATTATTAACAGATCAAAGAAAGGCGGTTTTTTCTTTGAATTTGCAGTTGAAACCTTTGTAAATCAATACAAAAACACTATCAGTTAACAAAAATGAAATCAACAATAATAGCACCATCATTGCTTTCGGCAGATTTTTTGGATTTGAAAAAGGCTGTCGATTTTATAAACAATGGAGCCTCGGATTGGTTTCATTTGGACATTATGGACGGGGTTTTTGTTCCCAATATTTCCTATGGATTTCCGATATTGAAAGCACTGAAAAAACAATCAAAAAAACCGCTCGATGTTCATTTGATGATTGTTCAGCCCGAGCGATATATCGAAGAATTTAAAAAAGCCGGTGCCGATATTCTCACCGTTCATTACGAAGCCTGCACACATTTGCATCGCACCTTGGCAAAAATTAAAAGTGAAGGCATGCAAGCCGGTGTGGCATTGAATCCGCACACACCCGTCGATTTGTTGAAAGACATCATTCAGGATATTGATTTATTGCTTATTATGTCCGTAAATCCGGGCTTTGGCGGGCAATCCTTCATCGAAAATACATATTCCAAAATTGTAGATGCAAAAAATCTAATTATTAAAAAAAATACGAAAACGCTAATCGAAGTCGATGGAGGCGTTGATGACTCCAATTTTCGTAAGATGTTGGAAGCCGGAGTTGATGCTCTGGTTGCAGGAAGTTATATTTTTGGTGCCGAAAAACCGGAAGAAGCTGTTAAAATATTAAAGAGTTCAGTTTAAAAAGTCGCATAGCGGATATTTATGCAAAATGGTTTGCTATCAAAATACTGTAAAACAGTTAATTAGATAACCGCTTTGCGACTCTGATTCCAAAATTTGAGCTTTTTATACCGAACTCATTAAGAGTTACAATATATAAGACCAAAATCGCATACGAAAATAAACAGAAAAATAAAAAAATGGAAAGTTTTTTCGGATTTCTGAAAATTACAGTGCTCAGTGTTTCTGCATTCTTTATCGTTTTAATAATACTGCTTTCTTTGCCCAAAAGCCGATTGCGAGCTTTGGTAATGAAAATATACGGTTACACCTTATATTTTACTGCGTTTTTGATGTTTGGATATGTTGTGAGTCAGGTCGATGCAATTCCCGATTTTATTCCTTTTGCAGGACAAATAGATGATGTCGGAGCCGGTTTAACGGGCATTTTATCTGCACTGACAGGCTATATTTCGATGCGTCAGGGGCAGAAATCTTTGAAAGAATTAGACCGAAAAGATGTTTAAAGTTGAATTGTTAAAACGTTCTTTTTCCCGTCTCGTAAAATATCGACTAAAATAACATCACCTTGTTTTAGTTCAGCCAATCGTTGCATGTAGTCGTAAACATTGGCAATTGATTTGCCGTTGATTGCTGTTATCACGTCGTTTTTCATCAAGCCCCCTTTTTCGGCAGGTCCGCCTTTTCGCACCGCATCTACTTTCATTCCTTCCGTCGATTCGCTCGAAGTGTTGGGCATAATTCCCAGGGTTACTTTAAATCCTCTGACGTTTCGTTTCGATTGGTCGGGTTCTTCGACTTGGACAAATGTTAGTTGTTTATATTTCGAGATGTCATCAACGACACGAAAAATATAGCGTGTAATTTCTTGTTGTCCTTTAAAGTTGATTTTTTCGGTATCGTCAAAAGGCATGTGATAGTCATCGTGTCCGCCGGTGTTGAAGAACAGCACCGGAATATTTTCGCCGTAGAACGATGCTTGGTCGGAAGCTCCGAATCCGCTGGGCGAATAGACCATTTTAAATGGTTCTTTTTCTTGATATTTTGAAAGAATTTTATCAAATTCAACAGCGGTTCCTGAACCGATAATCGAAAGTGAAGGGGCTTGTGTATCCAACCGACCGACCATATCGAGATTAATCATGGCAAGAATTTTTTTCTTATCCACAAGTGGGTTATTTATAAAAAATGCCGAGCCGAGCAAACCTATCTCTTCACCGCTGAATGCAATGAAAATAAGGTTAACGGCGGGCAACGTTTTACGTTGTGAGAAATCTTCTGCCAGTTCAAGAATTGAAGCAACGCCCGAAGCGTTATCATCCGCGCCGTTGTGTATTGCAATGGTGTCGGGCATGCGAGAGCCGCTTCCCGGTCCGCCGAACCCAAGATGGTCGTAATGGGCTCCAATAATGATAAAATAGTTGTTATCAGAACCTTGTGTCATGCCGATAACATTTTGAGTTTTCATTTTGGTGATGTTCAGATGGCTAGTTGCAGTAACGGTTTGTGTTATATTGTGGGAAAATGGTTTCCGTGAAAGGTTAATTTCTGCTGCCATTAAATCGATATTGAAACCTGATTTTGAAAGAAGAATGTTTGCGGCTTGGCGTGAAATATGTAACACCGGAATTTTCATTTGAGCTGCACGCTTATCGGTTTTCAGTGTCGATAATTTATCTTCTTTATCAATATTTTCGGGTGCTACGAATAAAACGCCGGCGGCTCCGCGGTCTTGTGCCGTGAGTGTTTTGGCACGGTCTGATGAGTAGGGAACGAAAAGACTTTCGTTTTTGTCGTATTCCGGGTCGCCTCGCAAAATGAGAACCCATTTGCCTTTGACATCAATTTTTTCGTAGTCGTTCCATGAGAAAGTATCGACTTTAAAATCGAAACCATAACCTACAAATACCACATTTGCCGACACTGTCCCGTTTCCCGAAAATGGTAAAACAGAAAAATCACTTCCCAAAACAAAATTTTTCCCATCAACGGTAAGTGTATTTTTGTCGCCGAGTTCCACACCTGTTGTTACATTAAAATATTGAAAGCCATCTTCGCCGAGCAACTGCAATTGATATTTTTTATATTCTTTGCGAATATAATCTGCGGCTTTGTCGGCATCTGCAGTACCTGTTTTTCTGCCCTTCAATTCATCGGAAGCTAAAAATGAAATATGATTTTTAAGTTCATCGGCGGTTATACCCGCTTGTGCATGAGCAGTATAGCCAAAAAGGATTATGAGGAGCGATGTTAAAACAAAATTTTTCATGATTTTCGAATTGAACGTATAATTTTCACAAAAATATAAAATTATGATGTATTTTTTTTAAAGATAGTTGAGTTAAAGGTTATAAAGTTTTAAGATATTTAAAATCAATATATTAAAGTATAGATATTCCATTATTTAGATGTTACAAAAATGAAATATCTCCCAAATTGTAATGATTGAAAAAAGTGCAAAATTTGCATATTGGAAGAAAAGATAAAATACATGTAACTTTTTGTAGCCTCTATTTTCCCTTTTAAGTGTATCGCGGGAGCAAAACAGCCGAAAAAGGGTAAACGGAGGCTTCAAATTATCTTTATTGCCAATGTTAAAAACAACAAAAGTGCTTTATAAAGTGGGATTATGTACATGACAAAAATTTAAAAATACTGATATTAAGCACATTAATTCCTGTT
>DYMH01000113.1 GCA_020721645.1 Draconibacterium orientale | reverse complement strand
TGCTTTCGGGATAAAAATCCCGAAAAACGTTGACTTTATGGACGGACTCTAATTAGCAATAGGATTAATGCATATACGAAAAATGGGCAGTCGAATGACTGCCTTTTTCCATTTTTTGGTATGCAAATAGCTATAAAACGCATCATTTTTCGTTAGAAAAATGAATATACCATTTTATAAAATTTATTCTGTTTATGATAGTTAAGCCTCTGTATAAATCCAAATGATTTTTCAAATGACTGAAATATCCTTCAATTCCGTTTGTTGTGTTTGGAATTGCCTGGTTTCCCAGATAATGAAACATATTTGGTAAAGCTCTTTTTATAGTTTGATATGACCTTCTAAGCAATTTGTGCTTATACCAATATCTCTCTGTTTCAGTATTATATGACTTTTCATTTATATATTCTTTATGACAATTATACCATCTATTAAATTCTTGAATCCAAAACAATTTATCATTATTGGTTTTAATTTTTAATAAATACTATGGGCCTAAAATAGAATTGTATAAATTAAAAACCCGTAAAACATTGAGTATTATAATTTTGCCCGAAAACGCAAAAAAATAAATTGTATAAAAAAGTTAATTTGCCTGCCATTTAAGGTGCATTTAAAGAACATATTTAAACCATTTAAACGCCAAAATTACCACTTATTTAAACGATACGACAAATATAGTTAATTGCCCGACAAAATAAGCTATACAGCGAAATTTTAAAGCCTCTTTTTGAGGCTTTTTTTATGCAGATAAACTTATGTTTGCAAAACTACACCCAAAAACCTAAAATAACGGTAAAAACATGAACAGAACTACTAACAGGACTACAAACAGAACTACAAAACGCAATGTTAAAATTGAGATTGAAATATAGAAACACCCAAAGAAATGTAATAAAACGATATAAAAACTATTATTGACAAGGGGATAATACCATAAAAAAGAATAGTTTTATTTACGTAACGTGTTGATATGCAGTAAATAAATCAATAAAATCGCTTATTATGTCGTTATTTATACGTATTTTTGAAATTTACACAGCATAAAATATGATACAATGAAAAACGAAGTAAGTATTCTAATTTCAGAAGAAACCGGCGAGAATAATATATTCAGCCAAAAGATTGAGATAAAAAATAACGGGAAACTTATCTACGAAAAAGGCATAACCGATTTATCCAACGGAAATATTGAAAGAAACATAATAAAACCGTTGTACGATTTATGCTTCAAACTGTCTGTTGCCGATGAAAGTACCGCAAGGGAAGCCGACTTTGAAGAAAGGACGTAAATCAGAACCCGCCTTGCTGTATAATATCGTGTGCCTTAGCAGTGAGCGTGAAATAAACACGCCCGCCGAGAGCTTTTTGCATTGTTAATATATTTAGCGCGGCAAATTGGTCGAGTATTGCCTCCAACTCCGGATACTCAATGCCCAAGTGTGCCGCCAACTCTTTTATATTGAAATCTCCGCTCATACCCGGACTTTCATTTACAAGAAGGTTTAAAACATTGTTTTTTAGCTCTGTTGTAATCATAACTTTGTTTTTAGAAATTGATTTTATTCTTTTAGTTCCAACTCCGGCTCCGCAACCGGTTTTTGTAAACAGGCACGCTCGTAGGCGAGCACCTCATTTTTTAAATATGCAAGCTCTGCCCGCATTTCTCCGATTTCGCGGTTAAGCTCCCGTATTTCCTTTTCTTTCTCCAAATACAACTCCTTATATATATGTGCAGATGAACTCGCGGCAGTTGATGTCGTAACCGGCTCTTTCACACCCGACATTTCGCCTTTGCCGGTAATAAGCCAAGTTAAATTAATTTCAGGATAAATGGCGAGAAATTTCGCCACTGTATCCTCTGTTATTCCTGTTTCACTTTCCAATGTTCCCCTCGAAATAGAAGTTTTTGCATAAAAATCTCTCTTACTAATTTTCAGTGAATCAACGAATTGTAAAATTCTTTGTTTAATTGGCGAAATCTTTTGTATTTTTGTGTTATGAATCATGTACGAAAATTACAATAAAAAAAAACAAAATGGAAATTGCAGTGAAAGAAATAATAAGAAAGCACGGAAAAGGTACGATGACCATTACCGAAAAGAACGGAGAGCGTGACTATGTATATTCGTATCCGTTTGCCCGGGAGATTAATAAAAAATTAGAAATGGGCGACGGCGTTTTCATTGCCCGTAAGTTAGGTGTGTCGTACAGCCTCGTAACCCAAGTGCTGAACGGCTACAAATACAACGAGGGCGTTTTGGACTTTGCCCTGTTGCTGATAGAAAATAGAAAGGAATTGATGGCGATTGAGATTTAATCAATTAGTAATTTTTAAAAAACAGGATATGAAAAATGAGGTGGAGGAATTAAAAAAAAGAGTGGCTGAGCTTGAAAATAAGCTCGCCACTATTTCAAAAGAGAAACATTTTGTTATGAGTTTAGAAATTCATAATAATTTTATCCAAACAGACAATCTGCCGGACTATATGCGGGAGCTAAAAGAACGTGTTACAGCTCAGATAACAAAAACTGATGCCCCACAAAGTTAATTGTGTCAGTTTTTCCGGCACAGGCTTCAACGGTCGCTTTTAGTTGGGCACACGCCATAAAAAATGATGATGCAGTTTGCAAAATTAAATCTTTATCCGAAAGCAATAAACTTTCGTTTCTCTGAAAATGTTCTTTACAGTATTCATTAAGAATAATTTCATAAGCCGGCTTAAGCGGCGCATCAATCTCTTTTTTAACGGCATTCTTTAATTCAAATTCAGTCATAATAGGTTTTTTTGAAGTGAATCCCCGAAGATATGAAAATATTTTGTAACCGAATACACCGGAACTCGGCGGGGAGCTAATTAATTGATAATGTTTAAAATCAAAGATATGAAAAACATCACATTACGCAAGGGTTCGGAAGCGAACGAAATAAAAGCCTATTTTCAAAAGGTTTTGGAATTGAAACAGAGCGGACAGGAGTTTCCCGCGAATTTGGACGAGGTTTGGGCGTTGGCTTATTCAACAAAAGGCAGCGCATTGAGAACTCTGCAATCTGATTTTGTGCAAGACGTTGATTTTACCGTAATTAACAGAAATGTTAAGTCCGATACGGTATTCGGAGGTTTCAGAAACACAGCACATTACTACTTATCAGTACCGTGCCTCGAATATTTCATAGCCAAAAAAGTAAAACCGGTATTTGAAGTTTACCGCTCGGTTTTTCACAAGGCGGTTGAGCTTCATCAACAGTTGGCATGGCAGGGCGTGCCTACGATATACAGCGGCGGCAGGGTTTGGGTGAACTACCGTGCAGCCCTGCGGCAGGTTGGTTTCAGCACGCAAAGCGGCAGCGTGGCGGCTCGCAAACGCAACCATGCCGCGGAGTTTGAAAAATTTTTCAATCAGAATTTTGTTACGGTGGTTTTTGCGGAAACGATGCGGAAACAAGCGGGAACTCAATTACGAATTACGAATTTGGAATTAGGAATTAAATAAACCAATCCCGTGCCGTGCAGACGATACTGGGGGGTGTTTTCGAGCGGTGCGGGGTTTTTCAATTATTAATTATTAATTAAAAACATAAAGTTATGGGAATAGATTACACACCGATTTCGGGATTCGGAATAAAAGTTACCGAAGAAGAAATAAAAAAGAATTTCACGCTTGCCGAGTTTGACGATGATGGCTATGAAATGTCAGTTATTGAAGCGTTTGAAAAAACAGCACATTTCACACTTGCGAGTTTGTGCGAGTACGGCAGCTCGTTGAGCGGCAATATTGAATACGCTTTATTGATGAATAACGCACTCGCTGACGGTATCATGTTAGTATCGGAAAAACTGTTCGATTTCCGAAAGTTTTTGGACGATAACGGATTTCGAGATAAAAAAATTGAAGAAATATCCGAAATACACCAGTGGTAAAATAAAGTGCGGGATAGATCAGCGGTCAGATCGCAAGACTCATAATCTTGAAGTCGGGGGTTCGAATCCCCCTCCCGCTACAAGGCAATTGACAATGGATAATTGACAATTGATAATGAAGGTAAACAGGGCGAATTTCGCCCGCTACAAGGAAGCCAACAATAGGAAAGCGACACGTGCCCGCGCGGAACGGCGGGCATTTTTTAAAAACTAAAAAAATCTAAGTTATGAAAAAAGTACTTAACGCTATTGAACAAAGTCTTTTAAAATTTGTTTTGTTCTTTCAAAAATTTCGTCGTTTAATTTTTCGTCGCCGTAATCTAAATCGGACAGCACGGTATTTTGAAACTGTTGAAGCGCACCAACGAAATGTGTCTTTTGCCTCATGGACGGGACATCATGAAAGTGTTCCATGTGACCTATAAAACCGTCATGTGTGTATTTCGCAATTGCGAGCAATGCTTGATTTTGAGCCGCAACGGTAATGAGTAGTTTCTTTTCAATTTCAGTCATAAACGTTTTTTTAAGTGAATCCCCGAAAGTATAAATAATTTTTGAATGGAACGCAGCCAAATAACCTATATCAATAATCAGCTTTGTGTTCCGGCTTTTTGGTTGTACTCCGATTATTCGATAACGACTGATAAAAAAGTGATTCCGATGCCGGCGATGATGACCTACAAAAGCTATGGCATGAGTGTTTACCGCGGCAAAATTCACACGGTAGGTCATCCGGGACCGGGCAAACCGGCGATGGTGCTGTATGAAAGGTTGGACGAAAATTATAAAATGTTGATAGAAGCTGCAATCGGCGGCAACCCGTACAAGGTCGCAAAGAGAAATTTGATAGAAAGAGAGATACTCAGAGATGAAAACGCCGCCGATTTCTTTTATAAACATCAATTTGAAGACGGAAAGTACATAAAAGACACGAAACAAGCCGAATACACGCTGCAAGCAGAGATATTCAACGCTTTTACGCATATTATCAAAAATAAAAAGAGTATGCAATATAAGCACGTCGGACGCACGAAAGGTGAGATGTGGGACACGTTTACGGAAGCACTCGGCGAATTGGACACGGACAAATATCCGCATAAACTGCCCGCCAACCCGGTACGACTGAGAGACAAATACGAAAAATATGCGGAAAGCGGTTACGAATCGCTGATACATGCAGGGCACGGAAACAATTCAGCATCGGCAACAAAGGAAGAGGAACAGGAGGCAATAGCAAACCGTCTGTTAAGCGACCACAGAAATTTAGATAATGTACAGGTTGCAAGTTTGTACAACTTGGTTGCGGAACCGTTAGGTTGGAAAAAAATAACGTCGGGAACTGTTGCAAATATGCGAAAGCGAACGGAAACGCTTACCGACGGCGGACGACTCGGGCAAACGGCATTTCGAAATAAACACACGATGCAATTTAAACGCACGGCTCCGAAATTTGCCCTGACATATTGGACATTAGACGGCTGGGACGTGGAGCTGCTATATCAAAAAACAGAAATTGACAAAAAAGGATATTCGAACACGACTTATCATAACCGATTAACGGTAGTTGTGGTTTTAGACGCGGCGGCAAAATACCCGATAGGCTACGCAATAGGAACACACGAAAACACGGACTTGATTACGGCGGCTTTGCGAAATGCTGCACAGCACACGGCGGAGTTGTTCGGAACGATGTACAAGCCGAACCAAATACAGAGCGATAATTACGGACGCGGTGCATTGACACCGATATATGAAGCGATGAGTGAAAAATACACGCCCGCCCGAGTGAAAAATGCCAAGGCGAAAATAGTTGAGCCGTATTTTAAATATCTGAACAAAACATATTGCCAACTGTTGCCGAATTGGAGCGGATTCGGAATCACAAGCAGAAAGGATAAACAGCCTAATTCGGAATTACTGAATAAAATAAAAAAAAGTTTTCCGGACGAGGCGGAATGCCGAGGGCAGATTACAGCCATAATGGAAACCGAGCGGGAAAAACAATATCAAAAATATAAAACGGCTTATGAAATTATGCCGGCGGAAAACAGATTAGAACTGAGTTATGACAACTACTTATACTCGTTCGGAAAGTTCAACACACGCGGCGACAAAAAATTAACCAACCGCATGGAACCGGACGGATTGCTGATTACGATAAACGGCGAAAAGCGGTGCTACGACTCGTTTGAACGGAAGTTCAGAATGCTGTACAGAACCGATTGGACAATACTTTACGACGAAAACAATCTCGACCGTGTGTTGGCGGTGAACGAAGACGGGACGCGGCGATTTTTGCTTGAAGATAAATACATACAGCCGATGGCGTTGGCTGACAGGCAAGACGGAGATGCCGAACAACGGAAACGAACCGATGACTTTAATAACGAATTGGAATCGGAGGTTATCGACTTCAACGAAAAAAATTATGAGCTCACACGGCATGTTTTGGGTGATAAGCGGTTGGAAGGAACGCTCACAAAATTGGTGCTTACCGACAGCCACGGGCAACACAAAGACCGAAAAAACGAATTGAGGGCGAAGACGGAAAAACTGAATGCAAAGGCTGAAAAAAAGGAATTGAAAGCGGCAGTAAAAGGATTCAGAGAGGAACAGGACGAGTGGATAGACAATAAATTAGACACAAGCAAATATTTCTAAAATAAAGTTATGACAACAGCGGACAAAAAACAGATTATTGACGCTCTCGAAGATTATTTGAGCGAACACGGATTTTCGGCGAACGAATTTTGCAAGAAAAACGCAATAAACGCCTCGTACATCTCTAACTTACGTAACGGCGACTATTCGTACAACGCCGGAGCCGGGAAAATTGTTGAAATTGCCGATAAATTTTTTAAGCAAATAGCCGATGCCATCGGGTTGAGTTTGGAAAAGGTGTATTGGAACACGGTTCCCACAGCACAGTTAAAACGTATTTTAACGACTTTGGAAGATGCCCAAAGCTACGGATATACGAACGTAATTATCGGCGAAACAGGCTGCGGTAAATCTTATGCGGCTCAGTTGTTTGCAGATGCGAACCCGAAAGACTTCTTTTTGATTACGGTAGGTCAAAGCGACAACTTGGGCGATTTGATTGACAAGGTTGTCGATAAATTGAAACTGAGTGATGTTCCTCGCTCGAAAATTGCCAAGCTGCGTGCCGTAAACAAGGAAATGAAGAAAATGAAAATGGACGGTCTAAAACCGGTGCTCTGTTTTGACGAGGCAGAATATATGAAACAACCCGCCTTATGTGCAATGAAGGAATTATACGACGGACTGAACGGTTATTGTGCAATTCAGATGATAGGCACAGACCAATTGGTTAAGAAAATAGACGGCATGAAAAAACGAAACAAAGACGGGATTCCGCAACTGTATCGCCGCATAAAATTCGGAATTCGAGTTTTACCGAGTATCGACCGCACCTTTAAACAGTTTTTAAATGATGTTGATAGGGGGTTGCAACGATTTTTACAAGATAACTGCGATAACTACGGCGAATTGCACGATGTTCTTGTTCCGGCAATGCGGGAGGCAGACAGAACAGGCGAAGCATTGAACGAGAATTTTGTGAGAAAGATTTTAAATATGCCAATTTACTAAGCAATGAGTGAAATGAAATTGAAACGAGCCAAATCGCCGAGTGAGTTGATGAACATGAAGTTCAAAACGATGGGCTTTGAAGGTGAGTGGCTGTACCACTTAGGCGATGCATCGAAAGGAGGCAGCTGGTTTATCTACGGGCAAAGCTCGAACGGAAAAACATATTACGCACTGAAAATGGCGAAATATCTGTGTCAATTCGGGCGGGTTGCTTACGATTCGATAGAGCAAGGCGAAAGCTCGACGATTCAAACAGCTTTTGAAAATTTGGGAATGGAAGATGTAAACAAAAACATGCTTCTTTTGGACAAGGAGAGCCTTTTAGAGCTGCGGCACAGGATTGCAAAGCATAAAAGCCCAGATATTATTTTCATAGACAGCTTGCAGACATTAAGATATGACCCGGAAGGCACACGCGGAATTACATATACTGATTACCGAAAACTGATTGCCGATTTTCCTAAAAAATTGTTCGTGTTCGTGAGCAAGGCAAAGGGAAATAATCCGTGGAATGATATGGCGGACAATGTGAAATTCGACAGCGATATTAAAATTCAGGTTGTGAATTTTAACGCAATAATTGAAGGAACACGGTACAAACACGGCGGAAACAGTTTTGATATTTGGGCGGAAAGATAATTGATAACGGATAATTTAAAATGGATAATTGATAATAGATAATTGATAATGAAAGCAACTGAATTGAAAAAAACGAAATTGGTACTAACAAAGTTAGCTGCCGATAGGATTGAATTTTTGAAAAAAAAACAATCCGAATTTCTTGAAACTGATAAAGAGCGGTGGCTTGGGTATCAAAGGCAAATTAACGAAGTCGAAAAAATAACATTGGAGTATTGCAGCTTGACGGTGAAAAAAATTAATCAAACTTGGTAATATGAAACGCACAACCACCCAAAACAAACGCCTTTACGGCATATTTCAGAAATTGAATATCGACTCGGAAACCAAGTCAGACCTTGTAAGTCAGTTTACGAACGGGCGGACCGAAAAAAGCTCCGAAATGCTGTACAATGAGTGCCAAAACTTGATTGAAACACTCGAAATTCGCTACCGCAAATCGAAATCGATTAAAGCCGCCACGTTTCAATATAACAGCGCAGAGCAAGTGATACGGCGCGAATTGTTCAAATTGATGTATGACGTTGGTTTCATCGATAACGGAATGAATACAGACCGAAAAACATTTATTATGAACGGTTGGATACGAAAAAAAATGAACCTTGAAAAAACACTTAACGATCTTGATATTACGGAACTGCAACGCATGAGAACGCAGCTGCTGACTGTAAGAAGGTTGTATTTGGAGAGGGCGGCGAAAGTGGCACAGCTCAATTGATAATTGATAATTGATAATGGAAAATAAAGAAAAAATTAAATTGCTTAAAGAAAAAGCCAAGATGCTTGAAAAAAAGTTAGAAAATACAGAGCATAAAGACTTTAGTGAACTTCTGAGAGAACTGAGAAACATCGAAAATTTAATATACCGGCTCGAAAATCCGATAAATCATGGGAAATATCAAGGCATTTCGGCACTCACAATTCACAAAGAGTGCTCAACATTCACTTCTAAACATAGCTGAAATGGAAACTATTATTCTTATTGCAACTCTCGCTCTTATTGTTGCCGCCGCCGTCGGCATTATAATCGTAATGAGAAAACCGCGAACACCGGCACGTCGTGATATTATGAACAATTGGAAAAAAGCAGGGTACGACTACCCGAAAAACTACGAAAAATTTTTGGAGGACGAAGAATGAAAAGAATTTTGAAAGTAAACAGGCACATGGCAGACTGTATCTGCCTGTTGAGCCGAGATGAATTTTTGTGCGAACCCGAAATAAAGACCATGACTTGGGCTGACATTCGGCAAAGAGAGCTATTCGGGTACAATAAGAAAACGGAAATTATAGAAACGGATACCTATTCTTATGTGTGGATTGAAAAAAAAGAAAATGAATTACCGTTTTAGCTTTGAGTATCAAGTATCAAGGCACAAATATCAAGACACAAGTATCAAGATAAAAAATATCAATATTAATTTTAAAAAAAGCAGAAATTATGGAAACAATTGACATCACGAAATTGAGCGACGAGCAAAAAAAAGGCTTATCGGCTCAGCTGAAAGCGGAAGAACTCGCGTCGGAACAGAAAAAGAAAAATGAACGGAGAACATACAAAGAGCTTACATCAGGTCTGGTTAATGAAATGATTGCGCCGTTGCAAAAGACAAGTTCTATCTTATCGGGCTTGAAACAAACAGTTTTTAAAAACTTTGAAAGTTTGTTACAAATGAAGCGAGAGCTATACGGAGTGAAAGCCGATCAGCAAACTTACACGTTCAGTAACACAGAGCAAACAGCTCATGTCAAAATCGGTTATCGAAAAATCGACGGCTATGACGATACCGTGCATGAGGGCGTTGCCAAAGTTCGCGAATTCGTCGAGGGCTTAGCGAAAGACGAACAAAGTGCGAAATTAATGAAAGTTATCAACGGTCTTTTGAAACCGGACAAGGCAGGCAATTTCAAAATCAGTCGTGCCGCCGAACTTCAAAACTCGGCCGACGACCTTGCAAACGAGCCGGACATTGAAAAATTTACGGACGGTATCAGAATCATCATCGCAGCCTACAAGCCGCAACGGTCGGTATTTTTTGTTGAGGCGGAAGTAAAAAACGGAGCCGGCGCATGGGTTAGCGTTCCGCTGTCTGTCTCGGCGGCGAATTTTCCGGAAGGATTTGAGGTCAAATTTTAATAATCAAACTTAAAAATTAAAAAAATGGGACGAAGTTTTATTGCAACTTACGTGGGCGCGTATTTCAAGGTAGATATGCCGAACGATGATTTCAGCGAAATATTGGACGAAGTGAACTTTGACAGTGATGAGCCGAAATTCAAACACTTCTTTTATGAAAATTTTCAAAGACCTTACGAAGGTTTGGAAAGGATGCCGATTCTTTTGCCGCACGACAGGGATGAATCACTGCCGGTCGCAATCGGAATAGAAGTTGACGAGGAGGGTGAACACGAATTGAATTCGGTTGCCGCCGAACAATTTACGGAAAATTTAAAAAAGACGTATTTGCCTGAAATTGCCGCCATGAAAGTGATTTTCGGCGATAAATTGAAAATACGTTTCGGCGTTGTCAACTACCGAGACGAAATGGCATAGCAATATGAGACAGGCGAAAGATATAACTACGGCGTGTCCGCGGTGGCGGGCATGTCGTTTATAAAAGTAAGGGAAACGGGTCAAAACGAAAAGTTGCGTTGAAATATACTGACATTTAATAAAAAAAAATGGGATTTTACGAGGTTTATAATTACGATGTTGACCTTATTGCCGGATTTGGCTTTCGCAAAACAATGAAGCACGTTTGCCGAAGATTGGGCGTGAGAAAAAAAGACATTCTCTCGAAAAGCAGAGAACGTGATATTGTTGAAGCGAGACACCTGTTTTGGTATTTTGCCAAGAAATGGACAGATAGTCCAATTTCACTAATTGCACGATATTCTAATTGCACGCACTCAACTGTAATACACGGCATCAAGAATGTTAGGAATATTGCGGAGCTTGATTTAAAACGAAAAATGATTGAAAATGACAGAAAGAAAAGACTTGATAACTTACATCGGAACGGCCCCGCAGTTGGACGGCTCGCTGACATGGTGTTATGATTTGGGCGGCGTGCTTCGGGTGTTTGAAAACAACACGAACATCAGCGACGGCGAATTGATAAAATTCATAGCAACACGCCTGCCTATGAAGGAAGACTGGCACTCATACTTGATGCACCGCTTTCGTGAGGAAAAAGGCATTACGCTGCATATCGATAGAATAGAAGTTGATTTGAGCTTCGAGAGTATTTGGAATTTTTACGACAAAAAGCAGGGCAATAAAAAACGCGCCGAGGAAATTTGGACAGGCACTAAACCCACAAACAGCGGCAAAATGACCGAAGCCGACAAGGTGAAAACATTTAAAATGTTGCCGCGAATGAAATTTCAGTATAAAATTACAAACAAAGAAATGCCTTATTTGGAGACGTTTTTAAGCCAAAGAAGATTTGAAAATGAGTTTTGAAATTAGACACAAGTATTGAGTATCAAAACACAAGACACAAGATAAAGCCTTGCATGTTCGCTTATTGCATGTTATGCTCATTTATCAACCTTTAAATTAATTAGTTATGTTTATCAGGACAAAACAAGATTTAGAAAATACAAAAATTGCAATTAAAAAATACGAAAATGAATTATCCGGAATAATTGCTAAATGTTGTAAATCTGCTTTTACTAAAAGTAGAAAAGAAAGTGATTTTAATCTGGAATTTTTCTCATCAAAAGAAGGTGCTCATTTACAATTAAGAGATAGAACTTGTGATGTGAAAAGCGAAATAAGATTAAGAAATTACGATTTTGAAAGTATAAATTATGACGGTGGCGAAAATCTTATCGATTATTTCAAAGAACAAATTATCAAAGCAAATGAGATGCTTAATATTTTATCTAAAATTTAAATATATGAACAATTTTTCAAAAGAAACACAAAACGATGAAGCTAATTGCCTTGTTGATTTGAGTAAAGCTAAATTTCAGTTTTTTGACTTGGTAAAAGAAGTAGGGGGAAGAAAAAAAAGAACATATTGGATTTGCGACACTGTTGTTTGTGGTCGAAATTCTGATATGATAGGCTATACTCTACTCTATAAAAAAGGCAAATATGTGTATAAAACTGTGTATGCGATCAAAGAAAATGCGCTTATTCTTTTCAATAAGGTTTCGAAATAACTATATTTTTTATGCGTTAAAAGAAACATCGACAAAAGCTTATTTCAAGGATAGTTTTTTAAATGCACTCGGAATAACAACGCATATATACAATTACGCGGCACCTATTTTTGTCGATAAAAACTATAATATTTTTGGAAATTAACAATAAAAATAAAATGAAACAGAAAAAAGAAAAACAAATCGGTAGCTTGCATTATTTATGGCTCAGAGTAATTAGAGTCTGTATTTAAAGTAAAAAAAGTGAAAATAAATTTGCATACATTAT
>DYMH01000112.1 GCA_020721645.1 Draconibacterium orientale | reverse complement strand
CCTCTGTTTCTTATAGATGGGATTACTTGGGGTGATTTGCGGATAAGCATAAAAAATATTCAACAGAAATTTTCCGTAGGGTAATTGCATCGAACGGTCCAATAAACTCAACTCCCTTTTTATTTTTTCGCAAAATAAATTGCTGCAATTCCCATCGCAACAGACTGATAGCTAACTTTTGCAAATCCAATTTTTGTAAGAATTTCACAAAACTCTTTTCCGTAGGGAAATTGATACACCGATTCGGGTAAATATGTATATGCCGACATGTCTTTTGAAAAAATTTTTCCGAGTGAGGGTAATATTTTAAAAAAATATAAATGATATAATTGCTTTATCGGAAATTTCTGCGGACGCGAAAACTCTAAGATAACAATTTCGCCGCCAGGTTTCAGAACACGGTACATTTCGGACAAACCTTTTTCGAGATTTTCAAAATTTCGGACACCAAATGCTGCCATGACAGCATCAAAATGGTTTTCCAAAAAATCAATATTCTCAGAATCACCCGTTTGTAACTGTATAATTTTAGTAAGATTTTTTTTATCAATTTTTTTCCTTCCAACAGCCAACATTCCTTCCGAAATATCAATGCCGACAATATGTTGGGGCTTCAATATGCGTGCTGCCTCCAAAGCCAAATCGCCGGTTCCGGAAGCCACATCAAGTATCAGTTTAGGATTCGATAATTTTAATAAATTGATGGCTTTTCGTCGCCAAATTTTATCGATATTCATGGATAAAAAATGATTTAAAAAATCATACTTATGTGCAATGTTATCGAACATTTCGGCAATTTGCAATTTTTTAGTTTCAGCCGAATTTTTATACGGAATGATAGTTTTTTCAGATGGTTTCACAGCCTTATTTCTTTTAATGTAAGGGCAAAGATAATTATTTCAATTAAATTCACGGGCTGAAATCACATCTCTTTCACCCGAGCCAGAATCCACTCATCGTCGCCCGGAATAAAACCTTGTTTGCTTTCGATAATATCGTGCATATTATTGCATATCAAGGTTAATGGCACAATTGATTTTGGAAAAATTTCATTAAAAATATTTTGTTTACTATCGTGTAAAATAATAAACGTCCATACTTTAGAATCAATAAATAAACAAATTTCATCTGCCGAAGTATCTTTATCGATATTGATTCCAATTAAAACAATTGATGAATCAATACTTATTCTTGATAAATTATCTAATTCATCAATTGATGCAGGATTGAAAATTGACCAAAAAACAACAATTGCTTTTTTACCCGAAAATTGATCCAAATTCACATCTTTACCTTTAATATCAGGCAATACAAATTCCAAGCGTTGATTTTGCGAAAAAACGGCTTCACCTTGCAGCGAAAACAAAGAAAAAAAACAAAAAACAATGATTTGAATTTTCATTAATGAGCCGAATTTAAAAAGTATAAAGTTTAAAAGTTAAAAGTGTATATCGTTTATAATCAATAATTTAGGTAAAAACATATATTTGTATTAAAGTCCTTATTTTCAGCAGAATAACTTTATAAACTTCCTAATTTATCACTTTTAGTCCGAACTCATTAATTTGTTTCGTGTATCTGTATAAACAAATAGTTGTAAAAAGTTTTATAAAAAATTGAACAAAACGTTTTGTATAACTTTATATTTCAGAATATTAATTAGCAACCAGTGAGAACAATAATCGCAATAGCATACAATTTTTTCATGTGTTTTACACCTCTCCTATTTTCAAATTTCCTAATTCCAAATTTTCACATTTTCATCTCATTTTCTCAAAAAAATTGTGGGCAAAATCGCTCAACGAAGGGTCTCTTGCTCCGCACAATAAAACGATGGAATCTGCCTTAATATTTTGCATCATTTTTTGGTATAAATCATTTCTATTTTCGACAAAAAAAGCATTTACTCCATTGTTTTTCAAATCATTGATTAAATCTTTCGCCGAAATATCTTTTTCAATACTTCCGCCCGCAAAATAGATTTCCGACATCCAAATTTCATCTTCCGGACGCAGAGATTTTGATATTTCTTCAACAAAATCATTTCGCAAAAATTTTGTAGGTTTAAAACCGTGCGGCTGAAACCAACATTTCAAAGGGCGTTGCGGAAATTGACAGGCTTTTATTGAAGCCGCGAGTTTTGCGGGATTATGAGCATAATCATCAATCAATGTGAATCCGTTTTGTGTTCCGATAATTTGGTGTCGACGATAAATCCCTGCATAGCTTGCCAAGGCACGAGCCGATGCAGCGAGAGAAACTCCGCATTGAAATGCCGTTGCAACAGCAGCTGCGGCGTTTTCGGCATTGTGTTGCCCTATTTGATTCATTGTAAATTCAACATTCCGAATTTTAAATGAAATTGTAAAATCTTTTTGACGAAAATCCGAATAACAAAAGCCGGCTTTATCTGTTGAACCAAAATCGTGATTCAAATTCTGTGAAAAAAGCCGACTTCTTTCGTTCGATTGATTCACAATAAATTGACCACACGTGTTTGCTTTGAAAACAGCAAATATTTCGAGTAATTCATCGATTTCTTTATGATCTTTATCAATATTGAGTAAAATTCCTATTTCAGGCTTATATTTTACAATAGAGCCATCAGATTCGTCGGCTTCAATGACTAAATAGTCGCCCAAACCGGATTTTGCATTACCTATTTCGCCTTTCTCTTGAAGACTCACTAAGCCTGCTCCTGTAATGAGCGAAGGTTTCAGACCCGCAGACTCCAAAATATGAAAAATCATTGCAGCTACTGTCGATTTGCCCGATGTTCCGCCTACGGCAATGGTTTTTTTGGTGAAACTGACAGCAGCCAACAAATCGGAACGCATACAAATCGGGATATTCAATGCCAATGCTTTTTGATATTCGGGAATTGTTGTTTCTACAGCAGTGGAAACTACGACCAATTCGGTTTTGTTCGATATACCGGAAGCATCTTGCCTGTAACAATGAATGTCCTTTGATTCCAATTGCCTTTTTACGGTGTCGCCTTGCGAAGATTCAAACAAGCGGTCGGAACCCGAAACGTGTTTCCCTGTTTCGGCAAGATATTGTGCAATGGCACTCATACCGGCACCTGCAATGCCTATAAAAAAATAATTTTCGATTTTATTGATGTTGATATCTGTCATTTTATTCGCAGATTTTAGAATTTTTTAGTCATGTAAAAATGAGTTCAGTTTAAAAAGTCATAAAGTAGAAAGTTTATAAAGTTATAATACTGAAAATAAGGACTTTAAGTCAAATTTACATCTTTATATAAATTAGTGATTATGAACGATTTTACACTTTTCACTTTCAAACTTTATACTTTTTACACTTGGCTCAAATATGTAAAGAATATATTACTTGGCAAAAATAATTATCAATTTGATACTTGTTAAAATATAAAACCGCTTGACAAATACAATATCAAGCGGTTAATATAAATGTTTAATTCTATATTATTTCAAGAATCCTTTACGTTTGAGCAAAGGGTCTATTTGGGGTTCCTGACCTCTAAAACGTTTGTAGAGAATCATTTCATCTTCACTTCCGCCTGCTTCGAGAACGTTTTTCTTGAAAGCGGCGGCCGTTGCAGGGTCGAAAATTCCCTTTTCTTTAAAGTACGCAAAAGCATCGGCATCGAGCAATTCAGCCCAAATATAACTGTAATATCCCACGGCATATTCGCCTTTGAAAACGTGTTGAAAATAAGTTGAACGATAACGGGGAATAATCTGCGACATCAATCCGAGTTTACCCATTTCCTGTTTTTCAAAAGCAGCGACATCATATTCTTTTTTATCAGTTATCATATTCCAACTCATATCCAGATATGATGCTGCAAGATATTCAACGGCTCCAAATCCGGCATTAAATTTTGAGGCATCTTCAATTTTTTTGATATAACTCATCGGAATTATTTCGCCTGTTTTGTAATGCTTAGCGTAAAATTTTAAAACTTCGGGTTCGACAGCCCAATTTTCGAGAATTTGCGAAGGTAATTCGACAAAATCCTGAGAAACCGAAGTCCCGGCAAGTGAATAATAGTGTACTTGCGACAATAAGCCATGCAATGTATGACCAAATTCGTGAAACAAGGTTTCGAGCTCTTCAAAAGTCAATAAAGCGGACGTATCGCCGGAGGGTTTTGTAAAATTGAAAACGGTTGAAATAACCGGAATAATGCGATTCCCGTTTTCAAAATGTTCGCGGCGAAATTCGGTCATCCAAGCTCCGGAACCTTTTGTAGCACGCGGATAAAAATCCATGTACACAATTCCAACGGTATTACCGGCAGCATCTTGTGCTTCAAACGAACGAACATCGGCATTGTATTTCGGCAAATCTTTTCGTTCGGTCATTTTGATGCCATAGAGTTTCTCAACAACGGTGAACAGTCCGTTCAGGCTGTTGTTCAATTCAAAATACGGCTTCAAAACTTCATCATCGAGGTCGTATTTCGCTTTACGAACTTTTTCGGCATAATACCACCAATCCCACGCTTCGAGTTTAAATTTTCCGCCTTCGGCATCTATTATTTTTTGAAATTCGGCTGCATCAATTTTAGCAGAGGCAAGAGCCGGTTTCCATACTTTATTGAGCAATTCAAAAACCTGTTGCGGATTTTTTGCCATGCGATTGTCGAGGACAAATTCGGCATAATTTTTAAAACCAAACAATTGTGCTTTTTCTAAGTGCAGATTTACAATTTGACTGATGACCGATTTATTATCATTCGCATCGTTGTTGTTTCCCCAATTTGCGTATGCTTTAAAAGCTTTTTCGCGTAAATTTCGATTTGCCGAATATTGCAAAACGGGAATAAAACTTGGTTTGTCGAGTGTGAACATCCATTTGCCTTCCGCACCGTTTTCTTTGGCTGTGGCTGCGGCTCCGGCTATTACACCTTCCGGCAATCCGGCAAGCTCTTCTTTATTTTCGACTGTGATACGGAAATTTTTCTTTTCTTCATTCAAATTTTTCCCAAATTGAAAATAGAGTTTAGAAATTTTTTCGTTAATTTCTTTGAGTTTTTTCTGGTCTTCGGGTTTTAAATCGGCACCGCCGCGTGCAAATTTTTTGTATGTTTTTTCTAAAAGAGTTGTTTGTTCGGGATTCAAATTTAATTTGTCTTTTTGTTCGTAAACGGCTTTAACACGAGCGAAAAGTTTGGGATTCATTAATATTTCATCGCGATGTTTGCCTACTTCGGGAATTACTTTTTCGGCAACTGCCTGCATGGCACTGTCGCCGTCGGCAGAGAGCACGTTGAGGAAAATTCCGTCCACTGTTTCGAGTAACATGCCCGAACCATCGAAAGATTCAATTGTATTGGCAAAATCAGGTGCTTCTGAATTTGCAATAATTTTTTCGATTTCGGCATTGTGAATTTTTTCGGCTTCGGCATAAGCCGGAATGTAATGTTCGACTTTAATCAAATCGAAAGGCGGCACCTGAAACGGTGTGTCGAATTTTTGTAAAAGCGGATTATTCATCGTATCTTCGGAATTGGTTTTTGAGCCTGTATTGCAGGAAAATAGAGCAAATGCAGAAACAAACAGAACAATAATTCTATTTTTCATGATTATAAATTTTTAATTAAAAAGTTGTACAAATTTAGATTTTATTTTTTGATAATAAACATATTTAAAAACAGGATATTTGAACATCAGAAAATCAAAATAAATCAATAGATTTGTGTGATGTATTTTTAGGTGAGAAAGTGTTTTTGAAAAATAATCAATGAAAAAAAAGTGTGTTTATATTATATCTCATTTCTGAAAAAGCATTTTACCGTTTAAAAACGCAAGGATTAAAAATATTATAAATACAATTTTTGGTATCAGCTCTGCATTATTTTAGTAAATAAGACATAATTTGTTTCAAAATGAGAAAAGATATTTTTATCGGACGCAAAGACGAATTGGCAGTTTTAAATTCTATGTTTCAAGAATCTTCAACCGGTTTAGGCAAAATTGTTCTAATAAAAGGTATTGCCGGAATTGGGAAATCCGGTTTAGTTCGGGAATTTATAAACACAATTGAGCCGGATTCGAAATATCTGTCTGCAATCAGCGAATGTAACGACAAAGAAGGCATCAATGCCTATGCCCCTTTCAAAGATTTGCTTCTTAAATTGAATACAGCAGCTTTGGAAGTAAATTCAGATGAAAAAAAAACAGCCACGCTCAATAAATTAAAACAATTTGTGTCGGAAGCAGGCGTGCATTGGATTAGCTTTATTCCCATGGTTGGGGGAATTGCTTCGGCAGGGATTGAAACTTACAAAGCATTTCAAAACACTTACGGGAAAAAATCACTCACAGAAATTGAAAGCGAGAAAGATGTTTATCGAATTATTGAAACAGAATTACGCCGTCTTTCGGAAAACAAAACGCTTATTATATTTCTTGATGATTTGCAATGGGCAGATTCGTCATCGCTGAATTTGCTTTTCGCTCTCTCCAAAAACATTAGAGAGAATCCATTTAAAATAATGGTTATTGCATCGTATCGCCCCGAAGAAATAGAATGCGGGAGAAATAAAATTTCCGAAAACGGCGAAAATACAACAATAACTCACCCGTTAGTGGATAAGGTGCTTGAAATGAAAAATTATACCAAGCAAGAAATTCATATCACCAGAACCGACAAATGGTTTACCGAAATTGAACTGCGTCAGATTTCGCGTTTAGAATCGGACGTATTGATTTCGGAAAAATTTACACCAAATAATTTTTCGAAACTTTTTTTTGATACAATTTATTCCCTTTCACAAGGTCATTTACTGTATATCAATGAGATACTTAATTACTTATCCGAAAACAATACAGTCAAGTGTACAATAAATGGCGATTTTCAAGTTGATGAATCAGATTTTGAACACATTCCTATTTCAATACAGGCAATTATAGAAGAAAAAATTCAACGTTTGAACGATGATTTGAAAAAAGTGTTGTCGTATGCCAGCGTCAGCGGGACGGAATTTGAAGTGCAATTGATAGAAAAAATATTAAACATCGATGAACTTCAATTGCTCGATTATTTAGAAATTTTAAATAAAAAACACGGTTTGATTGTCGCCGAAACGCCAAAACGCGTAAATGAGATGCTCGTAGAACTTTATCGTTTTTCGCAATCGCTCATTCAAAAGCATGTTTACCAAAGCATCGATGCTGCACGTCGCAGAGCATTGCACCGAAAAATGGCTGAAATGATGAAAATTGTTTATTCGACTCAAATTGAGACAGATAAAAATCTTCGCGAACAATACATACTTCATTGTCAAATCGGACAGGGTTTGATTGACGGTGTGAGTCGAAAATTGGAAATGAAAGAACAATCGGAAAACGAAGAAGAATACACCAATGCAGCACAGGATTCGGCACTTGATGAACTAAAAAAAGTCGATGAACTCAGGAGACAATTTGCTCTTGACGAAGCTCTTATACTTGTGGATAAAGCACTTGCATTTATTTCAGACAATAAATCTCCCGGAGCCTTATCTGCGAAATTGACAGCATACTTTTACAAGAGTAAAATTTATCAGCAAAAAGGACTTTATCAAAAAGCACTCGAAACAGCTCAATATTTTCTTAAAATCAGTCAAGATATCAAGGATAATTTAAACATTGCAAATGCCTATGTTTGCATAGGCGAATCATCTCAATCGCTTGGAAATTATGAAAACGCCGTCGTTTTTTTTAAACATGCCTGCAATTTGTTTATCGATTTGGAAAACTACGAATTACTTATCGATTCATACAACAAGGTAGGGAGTGTAAAAGAATCTCAATCACTTTATGATGAAGCAATTGAGTATTACGACAAAGCTCTTGAAATCAACAAAATTTTAAATAACAACCATCTGAAAGCAGAAACTTTTATGTTGAAAGCAGATGCCTTTCGCAAAAAGGGCTTTTACGATAATGCACAAAAATCGTATTCCGATGCGATGCTTATTTTCGAGAAACTTGGCGATAAGCGTTATGTTGGCTTGTGTATCAATAAATTGGGATTGACTGTTCAAAACAAAGGCGAATACGACAAAGCAATCCGTTTTTTTTTCCAAGCCCTTGAAATTGCAAAATCACAAAACGATATTGTAAATATTGCCAATCGGATTAATAATATTGGGCTGTCTTATGAATTAAAAGGCGACTATCCAAAAGCGATTGAATATTATGAACAAAGTTTGGCTATTGATAAAAGTCTAAACGACCGCCCTAAAATGGCTATTTCGTTCAATAATATCGGCTCTGCATATAGTTCGTCGGGCGAAATAGAAAAATCGTATTCCTACTTTAATCAGGCAATGGATATTTATCGTTCTATCAACGATTTGCCGGGAATTTCGTTCACTTCGTCCAACATTGCCAATTCGCTATATTATGAAGGAAAAAATGAAGACGCACGAAAATACTATAAACAAGCCTTAGATATTGATATTCAAAGCGATGATAAACTCAATTACGCATCAAATCTCACCGGAATTGCTAATACATATTATTCACAAGGAGATAATCAAACGGCACACGAATATTATCTAAAATCTGCTGAATATTTCAGAACAATTGGTGATCTTCTCAACCTCGCTTTGGTAACAATGAATATTGCTAACATCGAATACAGCATTGAAAAATACGATGAAGCTTTGAAGAAATATCTGGAGGTTCTGAATTTTCACAGAAGCACCGACGACAAAGTAAATATATCATTATTACTGGGAAATATCGGTAATTTATATACCCAAACAGAAGATTTAAACAAAGCCGAAAACGCATTTCAGGAAGCCATTCAGATTGATATTCTAACAAATAACAATAAACACAAGGCTCAAAATTTGAAAAATTTGAGTTATGTTTATTATTTAAGAAACCAAAACGAAGACTCTCTCAAATACATACGACAAGCAATCGATATTTATAAAGAAAAAAATGAACCTGAAATTCTTGCAGATTGTTACAAAAAATCTGCCGATAATTATTTCGACATTCGGAACTATAAAACAGCTTTGTCCGAATACAAACTTTCGCAAGAGATATACGAAAATTTGGACGACAAAAACAACTCAGCTATTTTGTGTCAGAACATTGGAAATACATTATATAATCTTCAAGAATACGAAGATGCAAAAGATTACTACAAAAAATCGAGAAAAAACTATGCAGCTGCCGGCGAAAACGAATGGGCATCGAGCCTTTTATTAGATATTGCAGGCTGCTACGAACAGTTACAAAATACAGAAAAAGCCTTCGAGAAATATACAAAAGCAGAAAAAGAAAACAGAAAATACGGGCTTTATAATAACACTGCTTCGGCGCTGAAAAATCTCGGATTTATTCTTGTTGAAAACGAACAATTTGAAGATGCTTTACACATGTTTAATGATGCCCTCGAATTATACGAAACAGAAGTAAATTCGCCCGATGAACAAGGTATATGCCTGTGTCAAATCGGCGATTTGCATACAATTCTCGAAACTCCGAATGCAGATAAAAATATCATTCCAAAATATCAAAAAGCATTGGAATTATTTATTCGCACCGAAAATGAATCGGCACAGGCAATAACTTATTTTTCGTTAGGTTTGACTTATAAATCTGAAAAAAAATATTGGGAATCCATTGAAAATTTCCGAAAATCACAAGAATTAAATATCAAATTAGAAGAAGACACCCACGAAGTTGATAAAGAAATAAAAGAATTGGAATCATTTTTACGAAAATAACGAAATATAAAACAATAAACGATTGAAATTCAAAGACCTTGTTTTAGAAACCCGGAGCTATCGGCGGTTTTATCAAGACCAAAAAATATCGACCGCACAGTTGCAAGAATTAGTCGATTTGGCACGCTTGTCGGCTTCGCCGCGAAATCAACAGGCATTAAAATTTATGTTGATTGAAAATGAAAAACAATGCCAACTTTTATTTCCGCTTTTGGGTTGGGCAAGCGGCTTGCCCGCTTGGGACGGACCTGCGGAAGGTGAACGCCCTGCGGCTTACATCATTATTTTAGGCGACAATTCCTTGATTCCACAGGGAAAATCGACTTTTCATGAAGCGGCTTACGGCATTGCAGCACAATCGATTATGCTCGGTGCCACCGAGATAGGATTCGGAGGCTGCATCATTGTTTCAATACAACGCAAACCTTTGCGAGAAGCTTTTCAAATTCCGGATAATTTAGAAATTTTAGCAGTACTGGCATTGGGTATGCCCAAAGAAATTGTAGCCATAGAAGAAATGCCCAAATGCGGAGATTATAACTATCGACGCGATGAAAACGGAATGCACTTTGTGCCCAAACGTTGTTTGCACGATTTGATTCTTTTTCCGCCCAACATCGAATAACAACCCCCAAAATGCAGATCTTAACCATTTTGAAATCAACTGAAAAACAAGCAAATATGACCAATCTGAGACCAAAACTTGTTTATTTTTTTCTATACATTCGATTTTTGCTTGTAATAATCCTTTTTAACACTTCAACCTCTCTTGTTTATTCACAATATCGGGATTGCTCACAAATTGAAAGTGTATTTTCAAAACTTAATGCTTTGCATTATCGCCCCATTCAACAACTTTCGGTTTTAGACAAACGAGTTCACAAACTTTTTATCGAGAGTTTGGACCCGGACGGATTGATATTCACTGCTGCCGATACTTCCTTACTTAATAAACGATTAATTTTTGATGATAAAGATAACAAAACAGCTTGCAGTTTTTCGGATTTTTCGACAGCTTTTTATATTGAAAAATTAAGGCGTGCCGATTCAATTATCACGATATGTTTGAGCTCTCCATTAAATTTTGATGAAAACCAAAGTATTGCAACCAACAGCAATACATGTTATTTCACCGAAAATGTTACGGAACTCCAAACAGCTTGGACAAAAAAACTCAAACTCCGTATTCTGGACCGGTGGGCAAATGAAATTAACGACTCGATTCCGCCAAACAGCCAACAAATCGACAGTTTTTACATTCGGGCAAAAGACTATCGAAACGAAATTTCGAAAAGTGTGCATTGTCATTTTAATAAAATGATAGATAAATGTTTAAATAATAATCAATACATTTTGGATATTTTTTTAAACAGTTTGACACACGCCTTCGACCCTCATTCAGACTATTTCAACCTTGCTGATTTGCAAGCTTTTGAAGATATGCTCTCCTCACAATCCGAATCTTTCGGAATTTCGGTAATGGAAAACGAAAAAAACCAAATTGAAATATCCGAAATAAATCCAAACTCCCTAATATTTTCAACGAAATTGCTCGAAGAAGGCGATATTATCCAAGATATTAAGATAGAAACCGATTCGGATTTCGACTTTTCCTGCTCGGATATAGAAGAAATAACAAAAACTTTACTCACATGCAAGCAAAATTCTATAGAACTCAAAGTTCGTAAAAAAGACGGCAAACAAAAAACAATTCTTTTAACAAAAGAAAAAATTAGCTCAGAACAGAATAAAATCCAAAGTTATATTCTATCGGGTGATGTTAAAATAGGATATATCATTTTACCAGGTTTTTATACCGAATTTGAAGACGATTCAATTCCGGGTTGTGCCCACGACCTTGCAGAGGTCATTCTACATTTGCGTCAGGAAAAAATTGAAGGTTTGATACTCGACCTGAGTTTCAACGGCGGCGGCTCATTGCAGGAAGCCGTTGAATTGGCGGGAATATTCATCGACCGAGGTCCGATAAGCATACTGGAAAAACAAAACGGCGAATTTGAAACAATTCGCGACCCAAATCCCGGAACAATGTACGACGGACCATTAACTGTTCTGATAAATAAAGCAAGTGCTTCTGCTTCCGAAGTGCTTGCAGGTGCCTTTCAAGACTACAAACGAGCTTTAATTATCGGCGGAAAAAGTTATGGAAAAGCTTCGGGGCAAATTATTTTACCAAGTTCCGGTTATGGTATGTATGGGCTTACATCGCAGGGTGCTCTTAAACTAACGATTGAAAAAATATTTCGCATCAACGGAAAAACGTATCAAAAACAAGGAATTATTCCTGACATTATTTTTCCGGATTATACCCAATTGTTTTATCTCGGCGAATCGGATATGGATTTTGCTCTCGAAGGTGAAAATCAAACAAAAGCAGCAAATTTTACGCCATTAGATTTGAATTTATACTCCGAAATAATTGCTAAAAGCCTCAAAAGACAACTATCCGACAGCCTTTTTATCCTAAAAAAAATTGCTATCGATTCATTGGATTCATTATTTCATCGCCCAAACGAAATAATTCTTCGACCAAAAAACTTTTTGGAACAAAAGCAAAGGATAAGCAGAATGATTGAGGAAGCTGAAAAAGAGGATTTTTCGGGCGAAAATTATGATTTTAAAGTTAAAAATGATAAATTCACATCAGAATTACTTTTGTATCAGAAAAACTTGATTTTTCCGAATCAATTCATGCTAAAATCGATACAAAACAATCTTTTTATTCGTGAAACGTATAAAATTACACGCGATTTGATATATTCCCAAAAATAAATCGGTTCTAAAAAATTAATAATAAACGCTATTCATAAATATACTATACTAAGCACGGTCATAAATTGCGTTTTACAAATTGTTTAACTATTTGATATT
>DYMH01000017.1 GCA_020721645.1 Draconibacterium orientale | reverse complement strand
CGGCTTAAAAGCCGGCGATAGTTAAAAATTATCACAGTATTTCGGAATAGCACCAAATATAATTTAAAAATGCACGATGCTTTTATACTTGCAACTTGCATTTTTTTCAAAATACAAAACCTTGTTTCGCTCGACAGTCATTTTATTGAGCCATGTAAATCGGAAAACATCAATTTGATAAATTAATAAACAACGAATAAATTTATTCGGTTGGCGAAGCTCCCAAAACTTCGCTTTTTCATTTTCAAAAATTATTTAACTTTCATTTCAAATATTCAACATTTGTTTTCGGAGTTAATATTTAATAAATTTGTAGAAACATGAAATTTTATGCCTGTAATTTTGCGAGACGGAAGTTTCCGGTTTTTATTTTTTTCAAATGAAGGAAATCCGTTAGAACCGGTACACATCCACGTAAGGAAAGACAACTTGATCGCAAAATTTTGGCTCGAACCCAATGTCAGATTAGCCGAAAATTATGGATTTTCGGCTTCCGAATTAAACAAAATATCACGAACAGTCGAAGAAAATAAGCAATTATTTATACAAAATTGGAATGAATACTTTAACATTTAAACCGTACGCCCAAAAATTGAGATTCGATGACGACACCATGTGGGTTGGATTAACCGATGGTCGTTGTCTTGGAGTTCCTTATCAATATTTTCCGAAATTAGCCGCAGCATCAGCCGAAGAGCGAAGTAAATACATCATCAGCGGAGGCGGAATTGGTTTGCATTGGGAAGATTTGGACGAAGACATCAGTGTTGAAGGTTTATTGCTCGGCATCGGTGACAGAACAAAACAAAATATACTTTGATTGGTTGATTTTTTGATGTGCTGATATGCTGATTACTTTTAATATCAAAAAGTTAAACAATTTGTAAAACGCAATTTATGAGCGTGCTTAGTATAACTCGGTTTTTGTTTAGTTTCAAAAGCAAAATTCTTGATAAAAACAATTAGACTTATTTACTTAACCAATACACTCAAATCAAGGGACTCTCGAAGTTTGATGCACGCAGAAAACAGTTATGAAATGCCAAAATATTTTACACATACTACTAAAATTCAACTTTTTAACAGCCTCATGGTTTGTATGATATTGTTTATGTATGTAAGTCTAAAAACAATTATATTCTGCTTGGTTGATTATTTGATGTGATGATAACAATTAGTAAAAAACAGAAAAAAAACGTCTCAATTTTAGTTGAGACGTTTTTGTTTTATTAGTAATCGGACAGATTTATTTGTATATCAAAATGACCGTATTCTTGTCAAAATCAAATTATTACTTCACTAACAATTACTTACTTAACTTTCTTTTTCTTAATTTTCAATACTTCGATACTGTCGTGCATCAGGCGAATTTTTTCTTCCAATTCCGAAATTTTAAATTTCATAAGCGAGGCATCGTTCAACTGCTTTGCCAACTCAGTTTTCAGGACTTCTTTCTCCTGAGTAAGCATTTTTTCATCGTCTCGATTTTTAGCCAAAACATTTGCCAAATCCGCCGAAGCTGCTTCGATGTCTTTGTTCAGCAAAACTTGTTGCTCCGACCAGTAACGAATTTGTTCGCGATAAAAATTGCGACTGTTTTCTATTTCCTTCATATCCAAGTCCGATTTTGCTATCTGACTTTCGATAGAATTGATTTTCGTGCGGTCATTTTGTTTTTTTGCCGATTCCAATTCCTTGGTCAATCGGTCTTTTTGCAGAATAATATCAGTATAAATTGCCGAATCGGCATTCAATTTGGTTTTAAAATCTGTTAAATTGGCGTTGGCTTCGGCTAATTTTTTATTCAGATTTTTTATTCCCACATCAGCCGTTGCTTGGTCCAAGCGACTGATGGCTTTATTGGTTTCTTCAAATTTTAATCCGAACACATCTTGATTTTCATCGACCATTTGAGCAATAATTCCAATTTTTTCGATAGATTCGGGTTTCGAGAAATCTGCTGCACTTGTGTAATTCAGTACGGTTTGAATCACTTTTTCCTGCAATTTCTTGTTTTCAAAACCATCGTTCACCCATTGAATTGCCAATGGACCGATAAGTGCTGTTATAAAAACGGCAATTACGGGCGGTGTCAGAAATTTTTCAGCTAAAAACGTTAAAGTTTTTCCAATCTGTGTTTTTGCATTGTTCTGTAAACCAAGGTCTTTTGGGGGTACGGTTATCGTTTCTTCCGATTTTTGAGTTTCTTTTTTTGTTTCTGTTACTTTGGTGTCTTTTTCATCCATAATGAAGGCATTATATTCATTAAAAATTGTAGATTTTTAGTTTTTCACTTTTAGTTTTTAGTTTTTCACTTTTAGTTTTTCACTTTTAGTTTTTAGTTTTTAGTTTTTCCCTTTTAGTTTTTAGTTTTTCACTCAACCGTTACTTCATAAATTTTTTCTTCTTTTGGGTCTTGGTCGCCTCGGGCATATACCATGTGAACAAATGCTTTGCCTTTTTTTAAGCCTTTGAACGACCATGTTTCGATTCCGCCGACACCCACCATCATGCCCGGATTCTCATCTTCAACGAACACGCGTTCGGTAAATTCCAGTACATTTTTATCTAATTTATGACCCAAATCCCAAGCGTAGCCTGTTGACGCGTTAGAACGCAGGTTGATTTTCACTGTTTCACCGAGTTTTACTTTCATTTGTCCGGTTAACTTCGATGATTCAACCGTTTGCAATACTTTTGATTGTTGTTTGCAGGCAAATAAGCCAAAAACAGCTAATGCTGAGAATAAAAAGAATTTTTTCATAGGTAAGTTTTTGTGTTTTAAGTTGATATCTTTTTAAAATTTTTTTCAATCAATATTACGATATTTTTTTAATTCGCGATGTCACAAAGCACCCAAAGATGTTAATATTGAATAATTTGCGTCTAAACGAGACATAATATCTATGAGTCATGTATAAAAAGTATAAAGTTTGAAAGTGAAAAGTGTAAAATCGTTCATAATCAGTAATTTATGTAAAGATGTAAATTTGACTTAAAGTCCTTATTTTCAGTATTATAGTTTTATAAACTTTCTACTTTATGACTTTTTAAACTGAACTCATCTATAATTTATTATTCTGTTGGATAAAAAAAAATATCGAGCTCTTGATTTATACTGAAAATATTTAATTGGATAATTTTAGTTGCTCATTCGATGATTATTTATCAATTATAAATATTATAATTCAAAATTCAATGACGTTTAGATAAGCATATGTTCGGCTGAGGCTTTGTTTCAGGCAGGTTTATTTTGCAAGGCTCAGCCTTGCTTTGACAGACAGGCAGAGCCTGTCATGATAACCTCAACTTAGGCAGAGCCTAAGCCGAACAGCAAATATATTTCTTAACTTAACGATTCATTCCTAATTCCTAATTATTAATTCCTCATTCCTAATTCCTCATTATTTTTTATGTCTTTGTCTTACAACTTCATAGAGCAAAACCGAAGCGGCAGCCGAAACATTGAGCGATTCGATATCACCCAAAATCGGAATTTTCGCCGCATTGTCAGCCATTACAAATATTTCGTTGGAAACTCCGGTTTCTTCCGAGCCTAAAACAATAGCAGAGGGCGAATTAAAATCGATGTCATAATACAGCGAATCTGTTTTTTCGGTGGCAACGGATATTTGCAACCCGCTGTTTTTCAAAAACTTAATTGTGTCTTTTAGGTTTTGGCTGCGACAGATTTTTATTTTGTGCAGTGCGCCGGCTGATGTTTTAACGGCATCGGCATTCACTTGTGCCGCACCTTTTGCCGGAATGATAACAGCGTGAACCCCTGCACATTCTGCCGAGCGACATATTGCTCCAAAATTTCGAACATCGGTAATTCTATCCAAAATCAAAACCAGCGGATTCAGTCGGTCTTCGTATAATTTAGGAATAATTTCTTCGATATTGAAATAAGCAATTTCCGAAAGATAAGCAATAACACCTTGATGATTTTTTCGCGTGATGCCGTCCAATTTCTGTATCGGAACATATTGTATCGGGATTCCGAGTTGTCGGGCGGGAGTGAGGAGTTCGCGTGCCAATTCGTTGTCAAGCCCTTTTTTTACTAAGATTTTGTCGATTTCTTTATCCGATTTCAGTGCTTCTAAAATAGCTCGAATACCGAAAATATAATTATTTTGTTCCATTAAATTCTGTTGATTTATCGACAAATGTAATGAAAATTATAGCAAATGATATTACTCTTGCTGCTTATTTTCTATTTTTGTAAAAAAATATTTTGGCAAAACGTATTATAATTTCCGTAACCAACGATTTAGTCGGCGATAAACGTGTGTACAAAGTGGCTTCGAGTTTGGTTAAAAATGGCTTTGACGTGTTTGTTGTGGGCAGAATTAGAAAAGATTCGCAAGCTGTTTTTTTCGATTTTCCAACTCGAAGATTTCATTTGCTCTTTTCAAAAGGTCCGCTTTTTTACGCCGAATATAATTTTCGGTTGTTTCTTTTTTTGATATTTGTGCGAGCCGAAATATTTCTCTCAAACGATTTGGATACTTTGGCAGCCAACTTTTTAGCTTCTAAAATAAGACATAAGAAATTGGTTTACGACAGTCACGAATTGTTCACCGAAGTTCCCGAATTACAAGAGCGACCCCGGGTTCAAAGGATATGGAAAGCAATCGAAAAATGGATTTTACCGAAAGTTAAATTTTCGTACACCGTTTGTCAATCGATAGCAGATTATTATTTCAAACAATACGGCATCCGAATGGGCATCGTGCGAAACATTCCGGAGCGGGAGCCGCAAAATATTGTAGCTTCAAATTCTAAGCAACAATTACTGTTCGAAAAAAAAATCATACTTTATCAAGGAGCACTGAACGTGGGGCGTGGCATCGAATATGCCGTTGAGGCGATGAATTTCGTTGAAAATGCTGTCTTGTTGATTATCGGCGGCGGTGATATTGAAAATCTGTTAAAAACATTGGTACAAAAGCAAAATCTTTCGCAGAAAGTGCTGTTTACAGGCAAATTAGCATTTTCCGAGCTGGCTTATTATACTCGGAAAGCCGATTTGGGTTTGTCCTTGGAAGAAAATATCGGGTTGAATTATTATTTTGCTTTGCCCAACAAACTGTTCGATTATATTCGAGCCGAAATTCCCGTCTTGGTTTCCCGATTGCCGGAAATGGAACGTGTTGTGAATCAATATCAAATTGGCGACTTTATCGACAATCATACTCCGAAACACATTGCCGAAAAAATGAACTTTTGTCTCAATAATTCAGAATTTAGACAGAAATGGAAAATAAATCTTCAAAAAGCCTCTAAGGATTTATGTTGGGAAAATGAAGAAAAGGGATTTTTGCCTTTTTTTGATTAAGATTCAGAAATATAATAAACACCACAAATTTATACGAAGGTTAAAAAATAGAATTTAATTCTACTTGCGAAGTTATAAAAAGCTCTGAAAAGAGCGAAATATATCAGCACAGGGCGTTGCCCTACACTAATATATTTAAGCCTTTCAGTTGGAGTGTTCGAAATTTGAGATTATGTAAAATTATATGCTTCCGGTTTTTAAATAAAAATAAGGTGTATTTTTTGTGGGTTTTGTTTTTCTACTAAGGTTTTAACACCTTATTTTCAAAGTTTTAACCTTAGTAGAAAATAATAATCGTCCATTTTTTCAACCTTATTATTTAATTTTTAGATCTTCATTTTTGACAAACCACATTTCAGGCTTGATTATCAGAATGTTTTAACTTCGTAAAGTAGAAATAAGTTTTTAATTATTTGGTGGGCTTTGCGAATATGCTTTAAATTGAATTATTGGATTTGAGGTGTGAAAAAGTATGGTTTAAGGGTCGCGCGAGGGTCGAACGAGGGGTCAAAAGGGTGTGTTTAAGGGGCGAAAATGGTGTTTTGAGGGTAAATTAAGGGTGAAATTATGCGTCGCCCCCAAAACGCAGCATTGCAATGCGCAAATCATCATCACATCAACAAATCACCGCATCATCACATCAACAAATCATCACATCATCACATCATCACATCAAAAAATCATCACATCATCACATCAAAAAATCATCACATCAATTTTTTTCAATTCGCCGTATTCCAATTTTTTTATTAATTCCAAAACAGAATCAATTTGTTTGTCGAAACCAATTTTCAGTAACATTTCTTTTGGATTTTCTGCTTTAATATGATTTATAAGCACAAAATTTTCGTCGCGAATTTGAATATAATCCGGAATTTTACCGGTACCTTTTGTTTTTAAGAGATACATAGAAAAAAGATAGAATTGTGTAATAATTTTGCAACAAAAATAGAATAAATTACGTAAACCTGTTAAATTGGAAAAAAATAAACACTTTATATTATTATTTATGAGAACCCGAATCAAATTCCTAACTCAATTTTTGTTTAATCTCTAAACTCAATAATTATGAAAATAAAAATTTTTACTCTTGTTGTGTCATTGACGTTGATGATAGCAGGACAGGCACTTTTTGCACAAACCGATGCGGAGCGGCAGAGGATTATCTCTAACACTAATGTTTCTTTTTTGAAGGAATTTGCGGTAAAAAAAGAAAAAGAAGCAAAAGAAGACAAAGCAAAAGCACTTAAATTGGCTGGTGAAAAAGGGTTGAAAGAAAAATATACCGAAAATGGAAGGTTTTTTTCATTGATGCGTGTTACCGAAGATGGTACTCCAATCTATTACTCTACTAATAATGTTGATGCTGCCAGATCCACGAGAACCAATTTTTTACATAACGGTGGCGGTTTAGGTCTAAATATTGAAGGTCAAGGAATGACTACTTATATTTGGGATGGTGGCCACGGACGAACAACTCACCAAGAATATGATGGTGCGGGAGGAACTAACAGATTAACAATATTAGACCCGAGCGACCCGGATGCCGGCTTAAATTTCCACGCAGCTCACGTAACAGGAACAATGATTGCTTCAGGTTTTGTGGCAAACGCCAAAGGTATGGCACCGCAAGCATATTGTAAAGGATATGAGTGGAACGATGATGTTGCTGAGGTTACAAGTGAAGCGGCAGCCGGAATGTTGGTTTCTAATCACTCCTACGGATATGTAGCAAGCGGTATACCAGATGGTTGGTTTGGTCAATATGGACAAGATGCCGTTGATTTTGATGGTATTATGTATAATGCACCATATTATCTTATGGTAGTTGCCGCAGGAAACGATGGTGATGATAATACTTCTAATGGAGTACCTTTGGATGGGAATACTTTATACGATAAACTTTCAGGACATGCAACTGCAAAAAATAATCTCGTTATTGCAAATGCTCAAGATGCTACAATTGAAGGTGGCGAATTAATTTCTGTTACGATTAACTCTTCAAGTAGTGAAGGACCAACTGACGATTACAGAATTAAACCCGATATAACAGCAAACGGCACTGAATTATACTCAACTTATGAAACCGCTGATGATATTTATGCTTCTATTACAGGAACCTCAATGGCTTCGCCAAATACAACAGGTACATTGTTAATTTTACAACAGTATTACAACTCTCTTTATGCTAATTATATGCGTGCGGCTACATTAAAAGGTTTAGTTCTTCATACCGCCGATGACGCTGGTACTGCAGGACCCGATGCTGTTTATGGCTGGGGATTACTAAATGCCAAAAAAGCAGCCGAAACTATAACTAATAATGAAGTTGAAACTATTATTAGAGAATTAACTTTAACACAAGGTAGTTCTTACAATATCAACGTTACAGCAAGTGGTATAGAAGATTTAAAAGCTTCAATATGCTGGACAGACCCTGCCGGTACTCTAAGAACCGGCACAAATGATAAAACTCCTGTTTTAAAAAATGACCTAGATATCAGAATCACTCAATCGGCAAGCACATATTATCCTTTCAAATTAACTTCTATCACAACAAACACAACCGGAGATAATATTGTTGACCCTTATGAAAGAATTAACATTGCAAGTCCAACTTGCGGAACTGTTTATACAATTACAGTTTCTCATAAAGGTACATTAACTGCTTCCCAAAACTATACTTTAATTGTTACAGGAATTAAGTCAGCAACTACAGATGCTTCGCTTGTAAGTGCAAAGCCACAAGGTACTTCTTGCGATTATTCAAATAATACTTCTATTGACATTAAAGTTGCAAACTTAGGTAGCACCACATTATCAAATGTTTTGGTTGTTTGGGAAGTTAGAAAAGCTGATAATTCTTTGGTAGGTAATGGAAATTATACCATAGGAAGTATTGCTGCTTGTAATTCTAATACAACTACTGTTTATGCAGATATGTCAATAAACGGCGAAATTTATACAATTTCTACAAATTTAAGTGTAACAGGCGATGAAAATAGTGCAAATAACTCTTATTTAGGACAATATTCTCCCGTTAATGTTGATTTAAGTACTCCCGGAGATGCTTATTCTACAAGTTTTGAAGCCGGAAGTTTAGAAGCTATCGGCTGGAGCCAAGAAGATGTTAATGGTGATGGCGGACAAGGAATTTGGTATATTTATCAAGATGCAGGGTTTGCACATACAGGAACAGGGTTTGCTATTCAGTTTGCCGGAGCAGGAGATTCACATGCGAATGATTGGATTTATTCTCCTTGTTTATATCTTAAAGCAGGTCAAAATTATTCAGTTTCATACTGGGTAAGAATGATTCAATCCAAACCGGAAACTATAAAATTATGCATTGGTACATCGCCTACGGCAGCTTCAATGACAACAACATTAACTGCTGCTTATACTCCCACAACTAGTTGGGTTCAAAAAACACAAACATTTACAGTTCCTTCTGACAATGTTTATTACTTAGGTTGGCATTCATATAATATGACAGATGCTTATGCTCCTACGTTAGATGATATTAATATATCAAATACTTCTGTTGTTGTACTGCCACAAGTTACAACCGGAACTGTTGCATCAATTACAGGAACAAGTGCAGATGGTAGCGGTGAAGTTACAAATATTGGTTCAAGTGTTGTTACCGAACGTGGTATTGTTTACAGAACAACTATTAACCCGACAACTGCTGATAACAAAGTTATTTCAGGTTCCGGATTAGGTGTGTTTTCAGGTGTTTTAATGTCGCCTTTAACTTCAAGCACTACATATTATGTCAGAGCTTATGCAATCAACAGCTCAGGTACTGCTTACGGCGATAATGTGAGTTTTACTACACTTGCAGGTCCACCAAGTATTACAGGTGTAAGTATTACAAGTTTCTTTAAAGACAAAGGTGCTACAATAACCATAGATGGTACTGATTTATTAAATGCGACTTCTGTAAATATTGCAGGCATTGAAGCCACAATCAACACAAATACAGCAACTTCAATATCTGCTACTTTTCCCGCAGGCGTTTATTCCAATAATACCTTAACTGTAACAACAGCAAGTGGTTCTGATACATACACAATGTCATTACAAATCCGTAATACAATTCCTGTTGGAGGTGGTACTGATTATCATACCACAATACAAAGTGCATTAGACGGTTTATTTGCGTGGTATGGTGCAACATCTTTCGATGCAGGACAGCTTGCTGGAACAAAAACCATTGACGTTTACGCCGGTACTTATGCCGAACAAATTGTTCCTTCTGCATCGTTAAATCCGACTTCTGCAAATCGCTTAGTTATTCAAAACCATACAGGAGAAGTCGCAATTGTTAATGCAACCGGAAATACTTACGGTTTTAATATTGATGTACCTTACACTACCTTAACCGGCTTTACAGTTTATGGTGCTACAAGCGATAATATTTACATTCAGGAAACCGATAATATTATTTCCTACAACAAATCATACAACGCAAGTGCTGCCGGTATTAATGCAAGTTTTAATTCTGTTATAAAAAATAACTTGTGCTATAACAATGCTACTCATGGAATTCATATTCTTATTTCAAATGGTGCTGTTATTGAAAATAATACGGTTTATGGAAATGGTAATTCTGTGCCCGGTTCAGAAACATCTTCAACATATTCATTTTCCGGTAGTGTTACTGTTAGCGATTTAACAAGTGTTTATGCTGATATTAATGTGCCAATAAATCAAACAATTACAGAAATTGAAGTGTTGGGTTTAAATATTACTCATAGTACAGATAGCCAACTAGATATTTATATACAACATCCTGATGCAACTGAAGTTGAATTAAGTACTGATAATGGTGCTAACGGAAATAATTACACAAATACAAATTTTGATGATGATGCCGCAACTTTAATTACTGCCGGTACAGTTCCATTTACAGGTACATATAAACCGGAAGGTACATTATCTAGTTTTATCGGAAAACAAAGTAATGGTACTTGGAGATTAAGAGTTTATGATGATGCATCAGGAACAACAGGAACATTATCATCATGGCAAATAAAAATATATTATCTTTTACCGGATGTTATTACAGGTTCCGGCATTTACGTTGAATCAGGCACGCCTACTGTAATTAAAAATAACATTGCTTACGCAAAAACCGGTAATGCAAATTATTACGCATTAAATACGGGCGGTAATACACTAACATCTTCATTCAACAATTATTACACAACCGATGCAGGTGCTGCACCAATTTATAACGGTGCTGCCGCTGTAACAGTTGCTGCTTTCGGCGGAGCTTCCGATATTTCGAGCGACCCGTTATTTGTCAATGCCACAACAGATTTTCACTTAAAATCAACAGCCGGTTCATACAACGGCGGTGCATGGCCGCCGACCTCAGCTTCCGGCGGAACTTGGACAAACGATTTATCTTTAAATTCGCCATCAATTGACAAAGCAACGGGAACCGTTGCAAATGAACCTGTTCCAAACGGTGGTTTCGTAAATCAAGGTTGCTACGGAAACACACTGCAAGCCTCAAAAACTGCTGTTGCATGTACTCCGCCAACCATCACGCTCGGTTCAAACCCAAGTGTTTGTCAAGGTACAACAACAGCTGATTTAACTTACTCAGCAACGACCCAGACACCCGACCAATACAGTATTGATTTTGATGTAACTGCCGAAGGACAAGGTTTTGCAGATGTTACATTAGCAGCTTTACCTGCAAGTCCTATTGTAATAACAGTACCGGGCGGTGCTGCAGCCGGAACTTACAATGCAAATTTAACGGTTACAAGAAGTTCGGAAAGTTGCAATAGCGTTAATTATACTATAACAATTACCGTAAATGCTACAAATGCCGTAAGTGTAAGTATAGCTGCCGATGCAAATCCAACATGTGCTGGAAGTTCTGTAACCTATACAGCAACACCAACAAACGGAGGCACACCAACTTATCAGTGGAAAAAAGGCGGCGTTGATATTTCAGGAGCAACAAATTCAACTTATACATACACACCTGTAAATGGCGATGTTATAACATGTGTAATGACTTCAAATGCTACTTGTGCAAGTCCAACTACAGCAACAAGTAATCAAATTGACATGATTGTTAATCCTTTACCAACAGCCCCAACATCAGTTACTGCTACACCTTCAACTATTGCAAGTGGTGAAAGTTCTGTACTATCTTATTCAGGAGGTTCAGGTGATAGTTTTGTTTGGTACTCTGGTTCTTGCGGTGGTACAGTCGTAACAAGTCCGGTTTCCCCAACTTCAACAACCACATACTACGGAGCATGGACAAACGGTTGCGGAACTTCGACATGCCAAAGCGTTACTGTTACTGTTACCGGAGCTTCGGGCTACACGGTTTCCGGTTATTTGAAATATGATAACACTGCACAAACCGTTTTGAATAACGAAACAGTTGAATTGAAAAACACAGTTCCCGCTGTCGTTGCCACAGCTACAACTAATGCAGGCGGTTATTACGAATTTACAAACATTGCAGACGGTACTTACAGTGTTTCGCCAAATGTAGCCTTGGCATGGTCGGGTGTTACCTCGATGGACGTTACGGTTTATAAAAAACATATTGGTGGAATCACATTACTTTCCGGTTTGAAACTCACTGCCGGAAATGTCAATGCCGACGGTGCTTTGAATACCGCTGATATGACTCTGATTTTGCAAAGAATTGCTACCATGATTTCATCATTTGCAGCAGGCAATTGGGCATATTCCGATGGAGCGTTAACGGTAAGCGGAGCAAATGTATCAAAAGACGTACAAGCAATTTGCTACGGCGATGGCAACACGTCTTACTTCGGCGGAACTAAATCTTTTGAAACAATTCCCGTTGAAAATATCGGAACCATTCTTGCCGATGAAGGTGATTATTTTGAGATACCCGTGAATTTGAAAACTCAAATTTCGGATTTGTCTTCCGTAACATTGGTTATACCATTTAATACCGAGGAATTTGAAATAATCGGAGTGAGCATGGCACATAACAATAACGAAATGTTATTCAATGTATCCGATGGGGTTTTACGCATAATGTTTTCAACTTTAAATGCCTCTGATTACGAAATTGATGATAATTTGCTGGTAATTAAAGGTTACGTTGGTCAATTATCAGGTGAAACAGCACTTTCGGCTAATATTCACGGCGAATTTGGTGATTATAACGACAATGTTATTTCGAACATCACTTTCGGAATGCCTTCATTCAGTCCGAGTACATCAAGCATCGAAAAATTAGAAGACCAAATTGTTTTGTATCCGAATCCGGCAAATAGTTTTATTAATGTTACGAATGTTAAGAATTCCGTAATTGAAATTTATACAATAACAGGAAATAAAGTTATTACGGTCGCTTCCAATAACATTACCGAAAAAATCAACATTGAAAAACTTGCCGCAGGAACATACTATTTTAAAATTTCGAAAAATAATGACATTGCCATTCGAAAATTTACCGTAGTTAAATAAATATTCTATAAATAGTTCGGATTTTTTATGAGTCCGAACTATTTTTTATTTTTTATACTCTAAGCCGATTTAATCAACTTATAAATCGATAACTCGATATCTTCAATGATGAAAAAAATAATTACAAAATATCAATTTTTACTGTATGCTTTGCTTTTTTTCTATCAGGCAAACGCACAGTTAAAATTTTCACAAGAAAAAATACCCGAGAAATTTTTAGTTTACCAAACGGAAAACAAAAATATCGGGCAAGAAAATATCATTTTTAATTCTCCGGCATTCAATAATTATCAATATTCAGCTCCCAAAAATCCCGCAACTTTCACTTTTGCAAATGTAACGGGAAATCAAGGACAAAATGTTACAGTTGCTGTTTCCGTGTCGAATATTACCGATTTGGCAGGCTATCAATGGACAATAGAATACGACAAAACAAAACTGGAATATGTCGCTTGCAGCGATTGGTACAGCGGTCTTGCTCCCGATATTTTGAATCCGGCTACGTTGGGGAAAATTACTTTCGTGTATAGCTCCGCATCAGGAACAAATGTAACGGCAGGTTTGTTTTTTAATATCACTTTTAAAATTAAATCGACTGCTGTAGGAACAACAGAATTAATTTGGACAGATGACCCGACTTCAAGGTATTTGAATAATTCCGTACCTGCGGAAATTCCTACAACTTGGAACAACGGAACAATTACGATAAATTCGCCGGAGTTGAGCATTTCCGATGTAACGGGAATAGCCGGGGCAAGTGTCGCTGTTCCTGTTACGGCGTTAAATATTTCCGATTTGGTCGGTTTTCAGTTTACCGTGGATTATGATGAAACAAAATTAACATACGTCAATTGCTCGAATTGGCATGGCGATGTTGTTTCGAGTGCGGTAATTGTTGTAAACGATGCACTGAACGGAAAATTGACTTTCGCCTATAATGAATATCCCGCAACGATAAATATTGCCGATGGAAAATATTTCGACATCAATTTTACCATCGCGGCAGGTGCATCGGGCTCCGCAGCAGTTGATTGGTCTGATTCTCCCACTTTGCGCGAATTATCGAATTCCGTTCCCGAAGTCATCGGTGCTTTATGGAACAACGGCAGCGTAACAATTACTCCTGCATCGGCAACTGTTTTAGATATTGACGATGTGAACGGCGTTGCAGGTTTACCGGTTACAGTTCCCGTAAATGCCTCGAATGTTACGGATATGGTCGGATTTCAGTTTACGGTAGATTATGACGAAACAAGGTTATCTTACAATAATTGTTCCGATTGGGATGCAAGTGTTAATTTAACTGAATTGTATATTGTTGATGATGCGACAAATGGCAGATTATCAATTGTTTACAACGATTATCCGAATAAAATTGAAATTGTTTCCGGATTGTTTTTTAATATCAATTTTAATGTTTTGGCAGGAGCAACCGGCATAGCACCTGTAATCTGGTCGGATACACCAACCTTGCGTGAATTGTCGAACTCCGTTCCTGCCGCTATCTCTGCAACATGGATTGACGGCAGCGTTACGATAACCGTTCCCACGAATCCTATTTTAACAATCGAAGAAGTATCCGGAACTGCCGGTTTGCCCGTTTCGGTTCCGGTTAATGCGGTAAGCGTTACCGGTTTAGTGGGGTTTCAGTGGACGATTGATTATGACGAAACAAGGTTATCTTACATTAATTGTTCCGATTGGGATGCGGATGTTAACTCAGCTGAGCTGATTATTGTCAATGATGCCGCAAATGGGACTCTTTCCTTTTCGTACAACGATTATCCGAGTGAAATTGAAATTGTTTCCGGATTGTTTTTTAATACCAATTTTAATGTCTTGTCCGGAGCAACCGGCATAGCACCCGTTATTTGGTCGGATACGCCTACTTTAAGGGAGTTATCCAATGCAATACCCGAAGAAATTCCGGCAACTTGGAATAACGGTCGCGTAATTATCTGTATTTCTTGGGACGGCTCCGCAAGTTCCGAATGGCAAGATGTTACAAATTGGACTCCCGAAAACATTCCAACCGCTCTCGATGATATTGTAATACCGGCTTCATGCCCAAATTATCCAATCGTCCATGATGGAGCAACAACTGCCGTGTGCCATAACATGACAATCGATGCCGGTGCAAATGTGCAAATCGCTACAAACGGACAAATGACCGTAAGCGGAACACTGACAAATAATGTCGGAGCTGCGGGATTGATTGTAAAATCAGATGCAAGCGGTGATGGTTCTTTGATTTTGAACAATTCGGGTGTTGAGGCTACTGTTGAAAGATTTGTTACAGGAAATCGTTGGCATTTGATGTTTCCTTCATTAAATGCTATTCCAAAAACTGTTTTCACAACAGAAGGAGCGAACACAAATTACAATTTTTATTCATACAACGAAGCCAATGAAGATTATTGGAATACAACAGTCATTTACGGAACTTCGGGCTGGACTTCGGAAGTGGGAGCAGGCAACACAAGAACCGACAAAGGGTTTTTATTTAATCGTTACAATTCGCCCGATAAAAATTATATTCAAACCGGAGGGAATTTGGAATTTGATCAAAAAGTGTTTGATGTGAATTACTCGGTAAGTTCCGTCGTTATTGGAAACGGGGTAACTCAAACAAGAGATTATTTCGACGGTTGGAATTTGGTCGGAAATCCGTATTCGTCGTCTTTTGATTGGGATCAAGTAATTTTGAACGGGATTGAAAGCGGAATTTATTATTACGATGGGGCGAGCTCAAATTACAAATATTATATGCAATCCGGAGACGGAACTCAATTGCCCCCGTACAACGTGGGTATATCAGTAAACGGCGGTTCCCGTTACGCACCCTCCGGGCAAGGATTCATGGTAAAAACGATAAATACCGGATTGACACATGCTTCAACATTTACAATACCAATTACTGCAAAATCTCACAATGACCAAATGTATTGGAAATCGACAGAAAGGATTCCGAATTTAATAAAAATTAATGTCTCAACAGGCGATTTTATCGATGAAACTGTAATTCGTACTTTACCCACAGATGTTACAACCGAACACGATGCGCGATACGATGCTTATAAAATGTTTGCTTGGGATAAATCCAAACCCCAAATTTATTCCGTAAACAACGAACAGACAATAGTTTATGCAATAAACTCACTTCCCGAATTTACCGAAGCTGAAATAATACCTTTAGGCGTTTATTTCGGTACAGACGGAAAATATCAAATAACGAGTGTTGAAAATAATTTCGATAATTATACAGTTTATTTACACGATATTACCGAAAACAAATACATTGAAATGCCAACAGGAACCGCATATTCGTTTGAAACCGCAACAGGAGACTTTTTAAATCGTTTTGAATTGGTATTTCAAAAATTATCAACAAATATTGATAGCCAAGAAAATTTCGATTTTTCAGTCTTTCCGAATCCGGCTTACGATAATTTCACCATTCTCTGCGGGAAAAATAATCTTGGCGGAATAATAACACTGACGGATATTGCAGGAAAAATCTGTTATCAAACCGTGTTGAACAATGAAAATCAATCGATTGGCATTGAAAATCAAGCTCAGGGTGTCTATTTCGTTCAACTGAAAAGAAAAAACGGTACGACAATCAATAAAAAAATTATTATCCAATAAAAAAATTAAAGCCTCAATTTATGGAGGCTTTTTTTTATTTAAAATCTTAAATCCGCGTGTGTTTTTATATATTATTGAGTTAAGTTTAAAAAGTCGCATAGCGGTTATATATGCAAAATTATTTGTCATCAAAATACTGTAAAACAGTTAATTAGATAACCGCTTTGCGACTCTGATTCCAAAATTTGAGCTTTTTATACCGGACTCATTATTGAGTTAAGTTTAAAAAGTCATAAAGTAGAAAGTTTATAAAGTTATAATACTGAAAATAAGGACTTTAAGTTAAATTCACATCTTTACATAAATTACTGATTATGAACTGTTTACACTTTTCACTTTCAAACTTTATACTTTTTATACTTGGCTTATTATTGTATTTCAACAAATAAGTTCCGGCAGATTTCACTTATTCAAGTGTTTAAAAATTTCGATTTTTTTCTTATAATTCTTGGAAAATCTGCCGGAACTTGCGTATTTAAGGTAAAATGAAAATCGATGAAATTTTTTATTATCATCAAAATTTTTCATCTAAAATTTCGTTTTGAAAATAGGGCATAATATCTCAACTTTACAAAAAAAATTGATAAACATGAAAACAATTTATAAACTTCTCAGTGTTTCTCTTTTCAGCCTTTTGTTTTTCAACGGTTGCATCAACTACAATCATCCAAACAACGAATACCTCGATGCGTGTTTCAGCACTTCGATGAACGAATACGAAGTATTGCAAAGTGTCTATTTCAACAATTGCTCTTCCGGAGCCGATTCATATACTTGGGAGTTCGGCGACGGAACGTCTTCAACCGAAAGCAATCCCACACACGAATATCAAAATCCGGGGACATATCAAGTGAAACTTTCAGCATACAATCCTGCCGGAAGAAGCACTGCCTCAAAAATAATTTATGTAAACGGCTCCACCGATTTGGATATTTTGGTGATGTATCTCGGAACATCAGACCCTGTTTCAAATTGCGATGTTACACTTTATCAAACACTGAACGATTGGATCAATTTCACAAGTCCTTTGATTTCCATTACCACCGGAACTTCCGGAAATGTTATTTTTGCAGGATTAGAAGCTCGCGAATATTTTGTAGATGCCTATCGGTCGGCTTCGGATACCTCTTATTACAGTAACGAATATGAAGAACCTTCATCGGGCGTTTTAATAGAAAATCAAGTGAAGTATTTAGACGTTTATGTCGAATTTTTATACAATACAAAAAAAGACGGAACCAAAGAACCTCGCTTTGTGATTCGAAAAATGAATATCACCCAAAAACCAAGCTCCGACCGAATAAAATGGAAAAATTCGCAACGGGAAAAACTAAAAACTAAAAACTAAAAATTAAAAGTGAAAAACTAAAAGTGAAAAATTTACATTTTTCACTTTTTTTCAATGATATGGCATTTGAAACAATTTTTAACACTTTTTAAGAAAAAACATATCAGCAAAACTTTATATTTGCATAAAATAATTTTGAAATATTAAACAATTACAATATTTATGAAGTCAAAAATTTCTGTATTGATTATTTCTTTTTTACTGATAATCAGTGCAAAATATTCATTCTCTCAAATCGTTGAGCCCGTTAAATGGACTTTCTCCGTTATACAAAACACAGCCGATGAAGCTGAACTCAAAGCAACGGCAAAAATCGATGAAGGGTGGCATGTCTATGGACAGTTTTTCCCCGACGGCGGACCAATTCGCATGGATTTCAAATTCACTCTTTCGGCAGATTATAAAATCATCGGAAAAGTAAAAGAATCGCCCGTTCCTCACAAGGAAATGGACGATATTTTCGGAATCGAAGTACAGTATTTTGAGAAAAATGTTGTTTTCACCCAAAAAATAAAAATATTATCAGAAAAAGATTTCACGGTAACAGGCGAACTTAACGGGCAGGCATGCGAAAACAGCGGGCGTTGCGTTCCACTTTCCTCCGAATTGAGTTTCAAACTTAAAGGCAAAAAAAAAAATGATACAGAACAACTAATCGAATCCAAGACTGTAAAGGATTCTGTGGTAATTTCCAAAACTGATTCTGCACAATCTGATTCCGGCAAAATAATAACAACTCAACGTTCCAAAACAACACCGATAATTGCCAAAAATAATGCGTGGACAGGCGAAGAAAACTCCGAAGGAAGCTCCTTATTTTGGTTTTTTCTTGTGGCACTTGGTTTCGGTTTAACAGCTCTTATTACCCCTTGCGTTTTTCCGATGATTCCCATGACTGTTTCATTTTTTATGCACAGTGCCGAAAGTCGCAAAAAAAGCCGCATGAATGCACTTTTGTACGGAATTTCGATTGTTGTAATTTATACTTTGCCAATCGCTCTAATTATCGGAATATCAAATGTTATCGGAAATGATTCCGTTTCCGGCGATTTTGCCAATTTCCTCAGTACGCATTGGTTGCCTAATGTTTTCTTTTTTGTGATTTTCGTCATTTTCGCTGCATCATTTTTCGGAATGTTCGAAATCGTTTTGCCAAATTGGTTGGTCTCAAAATCCGATAAACAGGCTGATAAGGGCGGATTAATCGGCGTATTTTTTATGGCTTTCACCTTGGTTTTAGTATCGTTTTCGTGTACCGGACCCATTGTCGGCGGTATTTTGGTACAATCGACACAAGGCGGAGACTTTGTAAAACCGATTATCGGAATGCTCGGATTTTCAATCGGCGTTGCGTTGCCTTTTACTCTTTTTGCATTTTTCCCCGAAATGTTGAAAAAATTACCGAAATCGGGAGGTTGGCTCAATGCAGTAAAAGTTGTTTTAGGATTTTTGGAATTGGCACTCGGCTTGAAATTTCTCAGCATTGCCGACCAAACCTATCATTGGGGAATTTTAGACCGTGATATTTACATTGCCGTTTGGATTGCAATTTTTATGTTGATGGGTTTATATCTTGTCGGAAAACTCAAATTTGCCCACGACAGCGAATTGCCCTTCCTTAAAGTACCACGATTGATTTTTGTAATAATAACTTTCACTTTTGTTATTTATCTGATACCCGGAATGTTTGGAGCACCGCTGAAAGCCCTTTCCGGATATTTGCCTCCGCAGGCTTCGCACGATTTCGATTTAATGAAAATGATTCACGGCGAAAGCTCTTCCGACATTTGCGATGTTCCCAAATATAACGACGAGCTTCATTTGCCCCACGGATTGACAGGATATTTCGATTATTATCAGGCATTGGAATGTTCAAAAGAGCAGAAAAAACCGATTTTTACCGATTTCACAGGGCACGGTTGTGTGAATTGCCGAGAAATGGAAGCAAATGTTTGGGCAGACCCACGCGTATTGAAAATATTGAAGGAAAATTATATTGTCTTGGCACTTTATGTTGATGATAAAAAAATACAAGTTCCCAAAAATGAATGGTTTACATCGACTTACGACAAGCAAGTGAAAAAATCGCTCGGCAAGCAAAATGCCGATATTCAAATTGTGAATTTCAACAAAAATTCGCAGCCGTATTATGTTTTACTCGATGCACAAGGTGATGTTCTCGCACAGCCGCGTGCTTACGATTTAGATGCCGACGCGTTTGTAAAATTTTTGGAAGAAGGGAGCCGGAAGTATAAGGAATTAAACAAGTAAAAAAAATCCGACTGTAAAAAGTCGGATTTTTTTTTATCACTCCTCATTAAAATATTTAGACTTATTTACTTAACCAATACCCTACATTTATTAATTTTCTTTTGCCGGAGTCTAAAGCCGCCGACAGACTTGTCATATAGTTTACCATTTTTGGGTATCAAACATTCGACAATTTTGCTAATGTCCGTAGAGACGTGTTGCACACGTCTCTGCTGTGATTTTTTTTGTGTTTGAGACGTGTGCAACACGTCTCTACGGCGAAAATCGAGGGACTCTCGAAGTTTGATGCACGCAGAAAACAGTTATGAAATGTCAAAATATTTTACACGTACTACTAAAATTCAACTTTTGAACAGCCTCATGGTTTGTATGATATTGTTTATGTATGTAAGTCTAAAAATATTTTTTCAAATCCTCCAAAAAATCGGGCGGAGCTTCCATGGGTTTCATGGTTCGGGCATTCACGAAAACCAAAGTAGTGTCGCCAACATTTATCGTTTCATTTTTTTCGTTGAACACTTCGTACTCAAAATGTATGCGAACACCCGGAATTTTTCGCATGGTGGTTTTTACCGTCAAAACATCATCGTAGAATGCCGGTTTTATGTATTTTGAATTGAGCGACAACACCGGTAACATAATGCCTTCTTCTTCCATTTTTCGGTACGACCAGCCCATTTTACGAATCATTTCCGTGCGACCTACTTCGTAAAACAGCGGATAATTTCCATAATAAACATAGCCCATTTTATCGGTTTCACCGTAACGAACGCGAATTTGTGTTTCTGAAATCAGCATTGAATTTGTTGTTATTAGTAAATTTCAAAAGTAGATATTTCTTTTGTTATCTTTGAACATTTTAATCAAAATTCATTGAAAATTCCGAAATATTTCTTACCTTTTGATATTATTTCAATCTAAATTCAGACATTTTATGAAAAAAATACTCATTTTCTCGACACTGTTTTGCTTTGCATCGTCTTTTTTGTATTCACAAACCGAAGAAGAGCTCGTAAACCAAATTCGCAAGCAATTTGCACAAACCAACGAAAACAGCTCACAATACAAGGTTGTTGAAGTCGATTTATATGACGAATCTACCGAAGGCGGAAAACTAAAAGCTTTTCAGGACAGTGGACAAACTGTGCTCATTCAAGCAGATTATTACGGTGAAATGGGGCATAAATCGGAGCAATATTATTTATGCAAAGAAATTCTGTATTTTGCTTATTGGGTTGAGGAACAATATGATAAACCAATTTTTGAGGAAGATTTTAAAGTTTTATCGAAAAACGAAAATCGTTATTATTTTAACAATAATAAAATGATTCGTTGGCTCGATAATACGAAGACAAAGCAAAATAAAAATACTGCTTTATACGAAATTTCGGAGAAAATTGTGTTAAATGAATGCCAAAGTTTACTTGAAAAGTTAAAAAAGTAATTTTTTTTTGTAAAACAAAAAAAGCCTTTAAAAAAGGCTTTTTAATGTTTATTTGAAGATGCACAGTTTATGCAACCCCTCCGAAATATTTATTTTTAAAATAATCGTCATAATCATCGGCGTAAACTCCGATACGGTTCATTTGTGCAGCTACTTCGTTTTCGTCCAAACCATCGGTTTCGCGAATGGTTTTAATGTAAATCCATTCTTTAAATTTTGTCATGCCCACACCGTAAAGTTTGTGGTTGGTTTCGAGAATTTCTTGATAAAATTCTTGTGTTCGACTTGCGGGAACTGCCGAAATTGGAGCCATACATTGAAAATAGCCGCTTTCGTTAATTTCCATCACATCAATCCAAATTTGGGCTGAGCCTTTTGTCAAATTCCATTGTCCGGGTTTTTCGCCTCTGCAACTTGTCGGGTCGATACCGAAACGGCGAATAACGTTTTCTACCATCACATGAACGTGCGTTAAATCCATAATTTTTTTGTTTTAAATTAATTAATTATTTTCATTAGATATAAGAAACAAGATGTAAGACACAAGATTTGTTCTGATTTTAATTTGACTCCAAAATACGAAATATATTTATAAAATCAATTTTTTGAGTGAAAATAAGTTGATTTTTTTTGATTTTTACTGATAATTAAAGCAAAAATATCTTATGTCTATTTGTTCAAAAGCAATTTCACTTTTTCGGCAATAGCCTTGCCTTCTGATTTTCCGGCGAGTTCTTTTGATGCAATTCCCATAACTTTTCCAAGGTCTTTGAGCGATAAAGCACCTACTTTTGTAATAATGGCTTCTATGGCGACAGTTAATTCCGTATCCGAGAATTGTTTGGGAAGATAAACTTCCAAAAACGTGGCTTCAAGCAATTCTTTATCACCTAAATCCGGGCGATTTTGTTGTTGATATATTGCTCCGGATTCTTTGCGTTGCTTTATCATTTTCTGAATTACTTTAATTTCATCTTCTTCGGAAATCGTTTCCGATGCACCTTCGGCTGTTTTTAGCAAAAGTAACTGAGATTTTACTGCTCGCAATGCTTCCAAACGTTCTTTTTCTTTGGCTTTCATTGCCGATTTAATGTCTTCGTTAATTTGTTCAAATAAAGTCATAATAGTATAAAGTTAATAGTGAAAAACTAAAAGTGAAAAGAGAAAAGAGAAAAGAGAAAAGAGAAAAGAGAAAAGAGAAAAGTGAAAAGTGAAAAGTGAAAAGTGAAAAGTGAAAAGAGAAAAGAGAAAAGTGAAAAGTGAAAAGTGAAAAGTGAAAAATTATGTTTACCCAATTTTTAAATTTTAAATTTTTTCATTATTCTTTTTTGATGTTTTTACTGTTGATACCAAGATAGCAATAAGTTCGCTGCAATCAGCATTCATACTGTCAAATATTTTTTGCTCAATGTAATTACTATCTTTTAATATTGATAACCAATACATTGTTTCGTTAGCTTCTTTTAAACTGATACTCATTTTGGAAATAAAATCGGCTTTACTTTGCCCGAACTCAGCCTCTCGGATAAGTGCACCGACAGATGTGCCGCTTTTTAACACTTGTTTACTTAAAATAAATTCTTTTTTATCACTTTGTAAATATTGAGCTAATTTTACGATTCTCAAAGCAAAATTATAACTCTTAGTCTTCAATATTGAATCTTTCATTTTTAACTTTTAGTTTTCAGTTTTTAGTTGTTAGTTGTTAGTTCTTAGTTTTTAGTTCTTAGATTTTAGTTTTTAGTTTTTCACTTTTAGTTTTTCACTTTTAGTTTTTCACTTTTAGTTTTTCACTTTTAGTTTTTCACTCCCTCACCCCGCATAAACTTCATCTTGTGTGATATTTGCCAAAACCCACGAAAATTCGCCGGTGCTTATTTTCGAGCCGCAATATTCGCATACGCCGCCTTGCCCCATTTTATCTGCCGGAGCTCCGCATTTGGGGCATGCAGCTATATTAAAACTGTCTTTTTCGAGACCCGTTCGGCGTACCAAAGTCCAATATTCGCTGTAATTGCGTGCCCTGGACGAGGACCCGGCAATTGTTTTTCCGTTGCTGTCGGTTACGTAATCCAGTACCGAAGCATAAATTCGGAATGTCGCAGCTTCGTAATATTTGTCGATTTCAATTTTCACTAATTCAACGCCTTGAATATTCAAATTATCCAATTTATTTCTCACGTTGAGTCGTCTGTAATTATCGATCCAAAATTTCATGGATTCGTAAGCTCTGTCAGTAAACAAATGCCGTGCTTTTTCGAGTTTGTTTTCCGACCAATATTGATATATGGTTCGGAAATACAATTCTACGGTTTCGCGAACGAATCGCTCTCGCCATTCTTCGAAATTCAAACCGTGATTTACGGCAAAAGTGTTTGCCGAAACATGGAAATCCTGCTGATATATTGTTGGCAAATCCGTTCCCATTTCGGGGCTGTAATGCAGCACACCGTTGGTGTTGAAGGCTTCTTGGCTCATCACCGTATGGCTTTTCAAATACCATTGCATTTCGCCGGTTTTTATCAAAGTTCCGCACGATGCACATTGCCCCGAATCCGAAAAATCGGAAGTTGCACCGCAATGCGGGCACGAAACATCGCGCATTTTTTCGGGCGATGCTGATAATATTCCTGCGTTTCGGGCAAAATTCCAGCGTTCGATAACAGCAAATCGTGTACTTTTACCTTTTGTTGTAACCGTAAAATTAGCATCAATATCGACCGTAATTCCTACCGAATCCGGAAATCGCCGAATATCAGCAATATGAATACTTCCGATAACTATTTCGTGGATATTTTGCTCGCCGCGCTGCACCGCAGAGGCTTGTATTTCTTCATCACTCAAAAAAGGTTTAAGATTCGCAAATTCTTTTTTGCCCCAAGTTCCGTAATATTTGTTGAACATTGCGGCTGCAAAATCGAGATATAAAACTTTTGAAAAATTCGGGTCAATTCTCTTGAAATCTTCAATTTGAGAATCGACAGAGGAAATAGTCGATGCTTTTTGGCGAACAGAAGGAACTGACGAAATACTTTTTGCATCTTTTGCTTTTTTTCGTTGCATATACATTCGCACAACAACAATTATGATGACCAAAGGAATAGAGATTTCGGGCGGCAGTAAATCGAGTAAAAGCCAAATCAGAATCCCGATGCCATCGTCGCCGCCGCCGCCGGAACTTCCTCCGCCCGAATATGAATGTCCGCCTCCCGGGCGTGCCCACGAATATTCGGGTGCAACGACAAACAACAAAAGCAATATCAGCCCCAAAAGAGCCGAAAAGTATATGTATTTTTTTGAACTTGAAGGTTTCATAAAGTTGAAAGTAGAAAGTAAAATGTAGAAAGTAAACTGATAATGTGTTAATTTGGAAAAACTAAAATTGGTTAATAACTTGTATATCAAATATTTAATATAATTAAGGAAATATAAAAATTTAAACCGTTTTTAATAGAGAAAGTTAAAAAGTAAAAAAAAATATGATGATAAACTTTCTACTTTCTACTTTTCACTTTTTACTAAATATTAATATCAAGATTATCGGGCAATTCGTTCACGTCATCGGGCTGAATAGGAAGATATTGGGCAAAAACAGAGGCACAATTTTTGAGTTCTTCGATAAATTTTTCTTCCGGATTTTTTGTAACAAAAATATTTTTAAAACTTGTGTTGATTTTTTCCCATTCTTCGGCGGGAATTGTGTTTTGCACGCCTCTGTCTGCCAAAATCATAACTTGTTTTTCAAACTTCGACATATAAAACAAGACTCCTGTTTTTGCAGTCGTGTGCCGAATTCCGCCTTTCTGAAATACGGCGCGGGCATAAACTTCGGCATTGTGTGCCAGCCGCTTCTTTGGTGTAAAGAAAAAACACAGGAAATCGAAAATCCTTACTTTGGCATATCCGACAAAAAAAGCCAAAATACTGAGAATATAAATCAGATAAACATTGAAATCGAACGGCGAAAACATCAGAAAAGTGAAAACAATAAAAAGTGTTGCAAATCCTGTCCACAAAGCAATATCGTTATAAGTGCCCGAACGTGTTTTTATCAGAGCTACAATTTCCGCCGATGATTTGGTTTCGATTTCCTTAACCGCCTGAACGAGATTTTCTTTAACTGTGTCGTTTGTATTTAACATAAAGAAAGGATTGAAAATATTAATTTACAAAAAGTAATTGTTTTTTAACATTAAGTGATTGCAACGAAATAAGCTATTCATTTGGTAATGATTTCGCTGAATTGTTCGGCTAAGGCTCTGCCTTAGTCGAATATATTAAAAGAGGCTTTGCCTCGAAAAATACAATTAAAAACAAAACGAACCGGTTTTTAAAAAATAACCATGTTATTTCGTTATAAATCCTAAGTACTGTTAAACCATTCTCCAAACATTGAACTAAATTATGATTTTTTTCGATGAAATAAAATATATTTCATTAAAAATTTAAAAATTTGAGCTATAAATCTAAATTTGCATAAAAAAAATTAATGAGGGCAATTGGAAAATTAGTTATTTTTTCGGCTCCTTCGGGAGCCGGAAAAACAACTCTTGTGAAGGAGATATTAAAAAATGAAAAATTCAGGCTCGAATTTTCGGTTTCGGCTTGCAGCAGGGAAAAAAGAGCCAACGAAATTCACGGTCGCGATTATTATTTTCTTTCTGTCGCTGAATTTAAAGTAAAAATAGCCGAAAATGCTTTTGTGGAGTGGGAAGAAGTTTATGCCGACAGCTATTACGGCACATTGAAAAGCGAAGTGGAACATATCAGAAACTCCGGAAAAAATGTGGTTTTTGATGTTGATGTTGCCGGTGGTTTGAATATTAAAAACCAATTTGGCGACAATGCTTTGAGTCTTTTTATAATGCCGCCTTCGATTGAAGAATTGGAAAATCGTTTGCGAAATCGAAAGTCGGACAACGAAGACAGTATTAAAAAACGATTGGCAAAAGCAGAGTTTGAAATTACTTTTGCCGATAAATTCGATAAAATTATTATAAACGATGATTTGCAAACCGCCGTTCGGGAAATTCAAAATATTCTCGACTGTTTTTTAAAAGAATAGATACTCAATTCATTATTAACCACAGTATTGTGGCAATATTTCTCAATTTAATTTTTTATTATGCAGAAAGTGTCGAGCGTTTTTTTCATCATTTTAAACATATTGTTTTTAAGCTCGTGTCTCGAATACGGTGATTCTCGCAAAGGTGTAGAAAAAAAAATTGAAAAAAACTACGGCGAAATCATTGAAGAATATGCCGAACTTTTCGACTTGCCTTCCGAATATCTCAAAGCATTGGCTGTTATTGAATGTTCGGGCGACAAAAACATAAAGCCTCGTTTCGAAGAAAAGGTTTATCGAAAATTGTTGAAAGTGAAGAAAAATAAAATGAAAAATTATGAAAATATCACACCCGAAATATTAAAAAATGTATCCGACAGTACTTTACGTGATATGTCCAAATCTTGGGGACCTTTTCAATTAATGGGTTACAAGTGCGTGTGGATTGGGATAGATATTCGGGAATTGAAAAAAAATAGTGTGAAATGGGGGATTTATTGGATAAATAAGTCGTATGGAAATTTGTTGCGGACTCACAAATATAAAGATGCCTTTCATTTACATAATTCGGGGCGAATGTATCCTGCCGACGGCAATCCGCTGACTTTCGACCCCGATTATGTTGAAAATGGTTTGTTTTATCTCGAAAAATTTCATCGAGCCGACAGTATTCGCAATTTGAGGCGGGACCAAGTGATTATCAGCATTGATTCTGAAAGCGGCGATGAATAAAAATTTTGAAAATTATTGAGATTTGCTGCAATAGTAGATAATTTCTTGTTTATCGAGGCGGAATTTTTCAATTTCCTGAGCGGAAAAACTCAATATAAAGTCATCGGAACGCACATTAAATCCTGCCGATTCCAAACGTTGTGCATAATCCCTGCCGTATTGACGAACATGGTCGTACTGACCAAAATATTTTTCACGTTCTTTGGGCTCGGTAATCGATAAATCTTCGAAAGTTGTTTCGAGCGAATAGTCTATCGGCACTTGCAGAATGGCAAAACCATTGGGTTTCAGCACACGTAGAATTTCTTTCATTGCATCTTGTTCTCTGTCAATATGTTCCAAAACGTGGTTGCACATTACAACATCGAATGTGTTGTCTTTGAAAACGTTCATATCACGAATATCGGTTTTAACATCTGCAATCGGCGACAATAAATCGGCTGTTGTGTAATCGAGGTTTTTCATTGCACGAAATCTCTTTAAAAAAGGCTGTTCGGGAGCTAAATGAAGGAATTTTAGATTTTCGGAAAAAAAGTTGGTTTTCGATTTTAAAAACAGCCACAACAAGCGATGACGTTCCAAAGTTAAACATCCGGGACACAGCCGATTTTCGCCGCCAGGCGTTCCGTAGGGCAAAAATTTACGATAATTTTCGCCACATACAGGGCATTGGTAGGTTGTGCCTTTGTAAAAAATTTTTACCAAAGGTCGTAAAATAATGCTGATATTTATAAGAATTGGTCGCGGAACAGAGCGAAGCAGAAAACTGATGAATTTTTTCACGATTGAATTTTTTGTCAAAGGAAAAAAAAAATGTGAAAAAAAATGTATATTTTCTGAAAAAATTATACTTTTGCACACCGATTGAAGAAATCAATGCCCGAATATCGGTATTTTTCGGGGTGTAGCGCAGCCCGGTTAGCGCGCGTCGTTCGGGACGACGAGGCCGAAGGTTCGAATCCTTTCACCCCGACCATTATTAAATATGTTGCTGATTTACAATTTGTTGCGGCGTTAGTAGGATTTCGCCGCAACAAATATGCAACAAAAAATTACTTGTAAGCTTTGTAAAAAGGAAAGACAAAAGAAAAGCCGACTGATTCAGCCGGCTTTTTTTATTTATGAAATACGCAGTTTAACTTATATTTAAAACACCACGATATATTTTATCAATGATGATTTCTAAAAACTTCTGTCTAATTGTTCCGTATTTTCCCATTACATCTTTTTTAGTAAACGTTGAAACCAAATGAAGTCTCACCTGCCCTTTACGTTTTGGTTTAATGGAAAACATATCGTCATTTGTCCAAAAACTGTATTCATCATCAATCTTTGTTGTTGTCATCATTACAGCAACGAATGTATTTTCATTCTCATTAATGTCATTATTTGAAATAACGATTGCCGGGTGTGGTTCAACTCCGTGTTCAAATACAAAAGGACGTTCTATAATTTCGCCTTGTTTTACTTTCATCAGAACATCTTTTTTGAGTTTTTAAAATTTTTTTCGTAACTATCGGCAAAAGCATTTGCAGATAGTCTTTTTATTTGTTCGCTTATCACTTCGTCTGTTCTTTCGGGAATTATCCATGTGTCTTGCTCTGCAAAAGTTCCGTTCAATTCGTCTTGATTTTTTATGGCTTTTACTTTTGAAACTAAACCGCTCGACTTTATAAAATCGATTAAAGCGATGCTTTGCGGCGTGTCGGGAATTGTGATTAAATATTGCATGGTGATGTAATTTTTACAAAGTTACGTATTTTGAAATTAAAATAAAAATGCCGTCAAAACGTGCATAAAGTTTTGAACAAGCTGCATGTTTTTGACTGCAAAAAGTATTTTTTAAATTTCGGTTCTTAGTTTCATCGGTCGGAACCGGAAAATATATGACTGCACAATATTTAAACGCTGCTTCAACCTAACTTTCCACCTTGTCCCAAAAATCAAAATCATTTGGATTTTTAAGATTGCTCCGAGGATTTATACTATCAAAAAAATATTCGTATTTAATTTCACAGTGCTTTGGGCGGTACTTGAAAAATAATATTTTTCGAGCTTCGTGCTCAGTCGCATTGTCGTAATAAATCTGTCTTTTTTTTTGTCTTTTTTTCGGCTGTTGTTTTTCGGAAACAAACCATTTGCTTTGTATTTCAAAAAAATAGCGTACATTTATATTTTAAAATCAATCAGAAAAATAATGTTGCAATCCATGACCGGCTTCGGTAAAGCCGTAAACGAACTATTAGATGGGAAAATATCCATCGAAATTAAAACCCTGAACAGCAAAAATCAAAACATCACAATCCACTTACCCGAAGCTTATCGCGATAAAGAACATGAATTGCGTAATAAAATTTCGGCTCGATTGGAGCGAGGTAAAATTGATGTTTATATCAAAACCGAAAGTCTGAATTTACAGCCGAAAATTGCACTTAATCGACAAATTATTGAGAATTATTATCAAATTTTGTCCGGAATTATCAATTCCAAAGACCACAGTGCCCACGATGAGCAAATTTTTCAAATCATCATGCGTTTGCCCGAAGTTTTTAAGACGGCAGAAGAAGATTTTAATCCGCAGGAATGGAAAATGATTGAAGAAACACTCGATAATGCAATTAACGAAACAATAAATTTCAGAATAACAGAAGGTGCAGCTTTGCAAAATGATTTACTTGCAAAACTTTCATCAATAGAACGGCTTTTGCCAGAAATTGAACCTTTTGAAAAAGAACGTATTGTGCAATTGACCGAAAAATTACGAAAGAAAATTGATGAAGTTTTAATCGATAAAAAATCGGATAACGACCGTTTTGAACAAGAAATAATTTTTTATCTCGAAAAAATGGATATTAACGAAGAAAAAATTCGATTAAAAACACATTGTAATTATTTTCGCGAAACATTGAACGACAGCGAAGCACCCGGCAGAAAATTAGGTTTTATAACCCAAGAAATTGGTCGCGAAATAAACACGCTGGGCTCTAAGGCTTCGCATTCCGAAATCCAAAAAATGGTTGTGAAAATGAAAGACGAATTAGAAAAAATTAAAGAGCAAATATTGAATATTTTGTAAATTCTTAAAAAATGTTTATATTTGAACAGTAGGACAATTATTTGTTAATTGAGAAATAAATTAATTTAAATTGGCAGTAAATAAGAGGAAATTTTGTTTTATAATTTTCTTTTTTGTATCTATAAAAAACCATTTCGATTTTTGCTGCCTCAAAAATAAATTATAATGAGATAATTTATTACCAAAAAATTACGTTTAAATTAAATATTAAAGCCTTTTAGGTGATATTTAACCGGTTTTTAAAAAATTATAAATTTGTTTTCATAAGTTAGGTTAGGTTGAGAGCGTCGTTGTTGGTAGCAGCGGCGCTTTTTTATGAAGTAAAATATCAAATTCAAAAAATATTCATAAATTAGGCTTTTCAAATCACAGATAAAGCAGTCAGCAAGGTGAAAACAAAAAGCAAACATCTTATAATTTTATGGGCAGCAATCAATTTTGCTTCTTGTGTTTCTGTTAAACAACAAACATTGCAACCCGTAAATCGAAATTTATCATCAGAGTACAACCCAGTGAGCAAAGCATTACACCCTGTTTTCAGAGTGTTTCGGCTCAACGAAAATTCGGCACGCTTATATATTAAATTGTTCACCGAAGAATTGAATTTCAGTCGTGCCAATAATGAAAATGTAAATAAAGCAGTTGTTATAATACATTATGATATATTAAATTCGTATCGTGATAATACAATTATCGACAGCACAACCCATGTTTTCAATCTAATAAAAGAAGAAAAAGAAAATTCAAAAGTTAGTATAATTGACATTAAAAACCTTAAACAGGAGAAGTTTGTCCTTCAAATACGAATTACAGATCAATATTCGGGAAGTAAAAGTTCGTCATTTGTTGATGTTGATTTATCGCAAATCGATGGATTTCAAAATTATATGAGCTATTACAAATCCGGGAATGTTCCACTATTTTTGGGTTGGACAAGTACAAATCAAAAAATACTGCTCGAAAATCCAAGAAATCAATCTCATTTAACCGTAAAATTTTACAAAGCTGATTTTCCGGCAGCATTACCTCCGCAAACGTCGGTGGGCGAGGCGAGAGGTAACTTGAAACCCGATTCCGTGTGGCAACTTGCGTTTTCGGGGCAGGCAGTTTTTACCGCCAAGCGTAAAGGAATTTATCGTTTTCAATCCGATACTACTGTTAATCAAGGTTATGCAGTGATTAATTTTGGAAAAGATTTTCCACTTTTTCAAAATTCAAGGGAAATGCTCGAAGGGTTGAATTATCTGCTTTCTACCGAAGAATTGGAACAAATGGAAGATTCGCCCAACAAAAAATTAGAATTAGATAATTTTTGGCTGAAAGCAGCCGGAAGCGATGATAAAGCCGGCGAATTGATTCGTATCTGGTACAGCCGTGCCACGTATGCCAATTATTATTTTTCATCGTACACCGAAGGCTGGAAAACTGACAGAGGTATGATTTACATGGTTTTCGGTCCTCCGCAGACTGTCAATAAAACAGACGGGGCTGAACGGTGGACTTATTCGAGCCGAAACGGAAAAGTACTGAATTTTATTTTCGTAAAAAAACAAAATTCGGTTTCCGATAACCACTTTGTGATGCAACGCGATATTTCGTATCGAAATTATTGGTTCACAGCTGTCGAAAGTTGGCGAAAAGGAACTGTTTATCAATATCAATAAAAAGTACTTATTTTTCTTCGGGTATATTTTTCAAGACTTCAACCAAAAGTGTCCAAAAACGTTGTGTTGCCGGAATATTCAGCCTTTCGTCGGGCGAATGAGCTCCTTTGATTGTGGGACCGAAAGAAATCATATCGAGATACGGATATTTTTCTAAAAATAAACCGCATTCCAAACCTGCATGTATGGCTCTGATTTTCGGTTCAAATTCTAAAACTCGAATGTGAGCTTGATTTGTAATGTTTAAAATTTCGGAATTAACATTCGGTTTCCAACCCGGATATCCTTCGCCTCGTTTTACTTTGGCTCCGGCAAGTTCAAAAACCGATTGAACAGTATATGCCATGCTCCATTTTGCTGATTCTATGGCACTTCTCTGAGATGTTGCAACAACGATTTTGTTTTTTTCGGTGAATTTTACCGAAGCCAAATTTGTTGATGTTTCGACCAAACCGGGCATGTCCGGACTCATTTGCAACACCCCGTGCGGACAGGCATTCAGTGCTTGGAGCAATCGGTTTTGAGTGCGTCGGTCGATAATAAATTCGGGTAAATCGGCTGCGTGAATTTCGATTTTCAATTCCGGTTCTTTAACCGACAGCTCGGCTTTGATGAGTTGCGAAAGTTCTGCGATTTTGGTGTTCATTTTTTCGACATTTTCGCTCGGTATCGTAAATTTCGCAAAAGCCTCTCTTGGTATGGCATTCCGAAGATTTCCGCCGTTGAAATCGTTGAGTCTGAATTTCAAATCATTGATATTCAGCAATAAACGTGTCAATATTTTGTTGGAATTGCCTAAACCCTTATCAATTTCATCGCCGGAATGCCCGCCTTTGAGACCTGTTACGGCAACAATGAAGGCTTTTGAATGCCGGGATATTTTGCGTTTACTGAATTTAAAAGTCGCCTGAGTATCAATGCCGCCGGCACAACCGATAAATAATTCGCCATCGTCTTCCGAATCCAGATTGATGAGAATTTTACTTTTAACAAAACCTTCTTTCAAACCAAAAGCACCTGTCATTCCCGTTTCTTCGTCCGACGTAAAAAGGGCTTCAATCGGTCCGTGAGCTATTGTTTTTGATGCCAAAACAGCCAATGCTGCTGCCACACCGATGCCGTCATCGGCACCGAGTGTGGTTCCGCGGGCTTTTATCCATTCGCCGTCGATGTAGGCATCAATCGGGTCCTTTTCAAAATCGTGAATTTTATCCGAATTTTTTTCGCAAACCATATCCGAATGCCCTTGCAAAATAACCGATTTCATTTTTTCCAGCCCTTTGCTCGCCGGTTTTCGTATCACAACATTTCCTGCCTTATCGCGTTCGGCTTCCAATTTGTGTTTTGCAGCAAAATCCAACAAATAACGAATCATTAATTCTTCGTGTTTCGAGGGACGCGGAATTTTTGTAATTTCTTCAAAATATCCCCACATTTCAAGAGGTTCGAGTTCGGATAGTCTCATGGCGGTTATGAATTATAAATTTATCAAATGTATAAAAAATATCATTTTAAAAGAATCATACTAAAAATATTCAGAAACAATTTACAAGAATTTACTATCGTATTGAAATGTTAAAAATAATAAAAAAAAATTACGAAAACGTTTGCGGAAAAAAATATTTTTCGAGTAACGATTTTAACCATTATCTTTGTAAAATAATATTATAAAAATGAACACTGAAATTAAAAAAATTGGGATTTTAACCTGCGGGGGCGATTGTCCCGGATTGAATGCTGTGATAAGAGCAGCGTCGCGCACGGCTCTAAACCTTGGAATTGAAACCATAGGTTACAAATTTGGATACCGAGGTCTGTACAAAAACGATTTTGAACCACTGACAAAACAACGAGTTTCGGGGATTCAGCATTTGGGAGGCACAATTCTATACAGCTCAAATAAAGATAATTTATTTGAATATGAAGTCATTGAAGACGGAGTAAAAGTAAAACGCGATGTTTCCGAAGTTGCTGTTGAGAACATGAAAAAAGAAGGAGTCGATGCCTTGATTATTATCGGAGGCGATGGCTCTTTGACAAGTGCTCGGGATTTTGCCCGAAAAGGTGTGAAAGTTATTGGAGTTCCGAAAACCATTGATAACGATTTAGCAGTTACCGATGTTACTTTCGGATTCAATTCTGCCATTGATGTTGCCCGAGATGCTTTAGACCGCCTCCATACTACAGCCGAATCGCATCACCGCATCATGATTTTGGAAGTTATGGGGCGAAATGCGGGTTGGATTGCTCTTCATTCGGGTATTGCCGGCTCAGCCGATGTTATATTAATTCCCGAAATACCTTTTGATATTCATAAAATTGTTGAAAAAATTAATGAACGCCACGAACGAGGTAAACTGTTCAGTATCATTGCTGTTGCAGAAGGTGCAATTCCAATTGACGGTTCGGTAACAATCAGTAAAATTGTGGAAGACAGCCCGGATCCCATTCGATTGGGCGGCGTTGCCAACAAGTTGGCTTACGACCTCGAAAAATTAATTCCCGAACACGAAGTTCGTGCAACAATCTTAGGTCATTTGCAACGAGGTGGTTCTCCAAGTACATTCGATCGTATTCTGGGAACGCGTTACGGTGTAAAGGCTGTTGAACTCCTGATGGACAAGAGATACGGAAATATGGTAACTTTGAAAGGTGATGTTATGTCGTATGAACATCTTGAAAATATAATCGGACGTAATAAATTAGTAGATCCCAACGGCGAATTGGTGCGTACGGCTCGAAGTATCGGTATTACTTTTGGTGATTAAAAAAAAAGAGGCTTTTGCCTCTTTTTTTTATCTCAATTCTGCTCCCAATTCACTTTTAAAAGTGTTTGTTAATCGTTCCATAATTTTGTCGATTTGTTGGTCGTTCAACGTCTTGGTATCGTCCCAAAGAATGAAACTGACGGCATAGGATTTCTTGTTTTCACCCAATTTTTTATCCTCGAAAACATCGAACACCGAGACTTCTTTCAGTAATTTACGTTCGGTTTTGAAAGCGATGGATTTAATTTGTTCAAATTTGATATTTTTATCCACCAGTAAAGCCAAATCGCGGCGAACTTTCGGAAATTTCGGCAATTCTTGGTAAGCCTCTTTTGGGGGCAGATTTAAAACGATGGTATCCCAATGCAAATCGGCAAAAAAGACTTCTTGTTTAATATCGAACCGACTTGTCAGTCTGTGGTTTAACAGTCCAAACTCTGCGATAGTTTTTCCGTTAATTTGATATTTTAAACCATATTGATACACATTGGAATCAGTATCAACACACGATAATTTGTCAATTGTAAAATGAAGACGTTTTAAAATATTTTCAACGGTTGTTTTCAGATAATAAAATCCGGTGGTTTCGTTTTTTGTTATCCAATTCGGTTCTTGTTTTTTACCCGAAATTGTTATTGCCAAACGTTGTTCTTCGTGATATTTTTCGAGCAGATTGATTTTGTTCGCCGCAAGTTGATATATATTTCCAAATTCGTAGGTTTTAATATCCGCAGTTTTGTAATTCAAATTTCGTATAACAGCTTCGAGAGCTCCGAAAATGAGAGTTTGCCTCATGCCACCCAAATCGGAACTGAGCGGATTCATTATTTTTACCGTTTTTTCGAGCGAAAATTCATCACCGGTTTCGTAATACGAAATTTTTGTCAAGGAATTTGACATTGCTTCCGAAAATCCTACGGACGACAGCATTTCAGAAATTTGATTTCTCAATTTGTTTCCGTCCGGCTTCGGAGCGTAGGAAAGTGTCGAGCGAACGTTGCTTGTCATTTCAACATTATTATAGCCGAAAATCCGCAAAATTTCTTCCACTACATCAGCCGGTCTTTTTACATCGACTTTGTAGGTTGGAATTTTCAACAACAATTTTTCCGAATCTTGTTTCAGAATATCAATTTCTAAAGCTTTTAAAATTTTTATCACCTTGTCTTTTGATATTTCGTTTCCAATGAGTCGATTGATGTATTCAAAAGTAATTTCGATTTCTGCCCTATTGATAGGTTTAATGTAAATATCTGTAATATCCGAAGAAATTTGCCCGCCGGCAATTTCTTTAATCAACATTGCGGCACGCTTGAGAGCGAAAACGATGTTTTCGGGGTCCACGCCGCGTTCAAAACGGTACGAAGCATCGGTTTGTAAAGTGTGTAATTTCGAGGTTTTGCGAACGCTCACCGGATTAAAATAGGCACTTTCGAGAAAGATGTTTTTTGTATCCGCTGAAATCCCCGAATCGGCACCGCCAAATACGCCTGCAATGCACATTCCGCCTTGGGAGTTGCAAATCATCAGGTCGTTTTCGGATAATTTACGTTCCGTTTTATCCAAAGTAACAAACGGTGTTTGAGCCGGCAGGTTTTTGATGATTACTTTTCGCCCCGATATTTTGTCGGCATCGAAAGCGTGGAGCGGCTGCCCTGTTTCGTGCAGAACAAAATTTGTAATATCAACAACATTATTTATCGGCGATAATCCGAGTGCTCGCAAATGATTTTTCAACCAATCGGGCGAATCCTTGATTTCGATGTTTGTAAGGGTAACACCGGCGTATCGTGCACAAGCTTCGTGATTTTGAATATCAATATCAATTTGTAAATTTTGTGTATCGGCTTTGAAAAGCTCAACACTTGGTTTTATAAGTTTTGAAGGAATATCGTGATATTGAAAATAGGCGAATAAATCGCGGGCTGTGCCGAAATGCGAAGCTGCATCGGCGTGATTTGGTGTGAGACCGATTTCGAAAACAAAATCTTTTTCGATTTTAAAATAATCTTTTGCAGGCATTCCGATGCCTGTGTTTTCGGGTAAAACCATGATTCCTTCGTGCGAGATGCCAAGTCCGATTTCGTCTTCGGCACAAATCATTCCGTGCGATTCGGCACCGCGAATTTTACCTTTTTTAATAACGAGTTCTTTGTTATCGATATATAATTTGGTACCGATTGTTGCAACAACCACTTTCTGTCCGGCACGTACATTGGGAGCTCCGCAAACAATGGGAAGCAACTCGCCGGTTCCTGTATCGACAGTTGTTATACTTAATTTGTCGGCATCGGGGTGTTTTTCGCAGGTTTTTACAAGCCCTATAATCAAGCCTTCCATGCCGCCTTTGATGCTTTCGTATTCTTCGATGCTTTCAACTTCCAACCCAATGTCGGTGAGAATTTTTCCGATTGCATCGGGGGAGAGGTTAAAATTGAGGTATTTTTTCAGACTGTTGTAGGAGATTTTCATGTGTTTATATCAATTTGACGAATGTTTGTTTTAAAAAGTGTAAAGTTATGTTTTTTCAAATAGATAAAAAAAAGTTGAGAAAATAAATATCTTTGTGAATCTAAAAAAATATCGAATGAACGAAAAAAGACCACTGATTCTTGTAACAAATGATGACGGAATACAAGCACCCGGCATTCGTTTGCTGATAAAAACTGCCGAAGAGTTTGGCGAAGTTGTTGTTGTTGCTCCGGATTCGCCGCAGTCGGCAAAATCGCATTCCATTACTACTTTGAACCCAATTTCGATACGGCGATATGTTGTTCACCCCGAAATTACCGAATATTCGTGCTCGGGAACGCCTGTGGATTGTGTTAAAATTGCCATTCATAAATTGCTCGACCGAAAACCGGATTTGATACTTTCGGGCATCAACCACGGAACCAATTCTTCGACCAGCGTCATTTATTCCGGAACCATGGCGGCGGCTATTGAAGGGAGTATGAACAATATTCCGTCGATAGGTTTTTCGGTCGATAATTATCATTTGACGGTCGATTTTTCGCCCGTTGTGCCTTTTCTGCGTGAAATTATTACTAAGGTACTGCAAAATCCTCTGCCTGTGAATATCAGTTTGAATGTGAATTTTCCGAATGTTGCGGAGACATCAATCAAAGGGATTAAAGTTTGCCGAAGTGCCAATGGTTTTTGGCACGAACAATTTGTGGACGGAAACGAGCCGCACGGTCGCAAAACATTCTGGCTTACAGGTACTTTCACAAATCGCGAAGCCGATTCCGAAGCCGAAGATTCCGATGAATTTGCTTTGAAACAAGGTTACGCATCGCTTGTGCCCATTAAAGTTGATTTTACTGCATATCCGTATATCGAAACGCTTAAATTACAAGGGTTTGAAAAGGAATAAATAAGTAATGGTTAATCAATGTCGTTTAGTTAAGCATGTGTTCGGCTGAGGCTCTGTCTCAGTCGGGCTTATTTTGCAAGGCTCTGCCTTGCATCGACAGACAGGCAGAGCCTGTCAAGATAGCTTCGACTTAGGCAGAGCCTAAGCCGAACAGCAAAAACATTTCCTAATTTCCTAATTTCCTAATTTTCTTAAAATGATTAAAAAATCTAAATTCGATGAGCTGTATATTGGTCTGATAATTGGACTGTTAGTGCCACTTTTAACTGTTTTCATTGTTTTTGTTTTCTTAGGAGGCAATAGTTCTTTTTTCGAGTATATTAAAGAATACAATCAGCGGCACATACTTACGAAATTAGTCAGTATATGTGCAATACCGAATTTAGGATTGTTTTATTTTTTTATCAACAAAGAATGGTATAAATCCGGCAAAGGCGTGATTGCATCGGTTTTTTTAATGATTTTTTGGGTTTTGTTTACAAGCTTTTTTTAAGAAAAGAAAGAAAATGAAAGAAATGAACGGAATGAAAGTAACCTAACTTTCACTTTTCACTTTTAGTTTTTCACTTTTAGTTTTTAATTTTTAGTTTTTCACTTTTAGTTTATATTTTTTTACAATGAAATATTATATCACAGCCGGCGAGGCATCGGGCGATTTGCACGCATCGAATTTAATGAAAGCTATTAAAACATTGGATTTGCAAGCCGAATTTCGATTTTGGGGCGGCGATTTGATGAAAGAGCAGGGCGGAAGCATTGTAAAACACTACAAAGAAACGTCGTACATGGGATTTGTAGAGGTTTTTCGGAATTTGGGAAATGTGAAGAAAAATTTCAAACTGTTTCAAGAAGATATTTTAAAATATCAGCCCGATGTTTTTATTCCGGTCGATTATCCGGGTTTCAACCTGCGAATGTCGAAATTTGTTCACGAACTCGGTATTCCGGTTCATTATTATATCTCGCCCAAAGTATGGGCTTGGAACACCAAAAGGGTCTATAAAATAAAACAATATGTCGATAAATTGTTTGCGATTTTTCCTTTTGAAATCGATTTTTACAAAACCTACGATTATCCGGTAGAATATGTCGGAAATCCTTTATTGGACGCAATTGAAGATGAACTGAAAAATGATTTTTCGGAAACTGAATTTCGACAAAAACACAATTTATCGAACAAGCCGATTATTGCAATTTTAGCCGGCAGTCGTAAATCGGAAATTAAAAATAATTTACCTTCGATGTTGGAAGTCAGCAAATTATTTCCCGAATATCAGTTTGTTATGGCAGCCGCACCTTCATTGGATTTGAGTTTGTACGACCAATATACAAAAGGTTATGATTTAAAAATTGTTTACAACCAAACCTATAATGTTCTGAAAATAGCAAAAGCTGCATTAATCACTTCGGGTACAGCCACTTTGGAAGCGACTTTGTTGAACACGCCCTTGGTTTGTTGTTATCGGGGCGATAATTTATCGTATCATATTGCAAAACGTTTGGTAAAAGTGAACTATTTGGCACTCACTAATTTAATACTCGACAAGCCGGCAATAAAAGAATTGATACAATTTGAGATGACACCCGAAAACATGGCTGCTGAATTGAAAAAATTACTTACCGATTCGCAACATCGCCAAACATTATTTGCCGATTTTGATAAAACGCGACAGGTTTTGGGCGGTATTGGAGCATCTCGGCGAACGGCTGAAATAATTTATCAAACACTTAACAGAAAATAATTGCTGCCAAATAAAAAAAAACTGTAATATTTTAATTACAGTTTTATTTTTTAATCTTTAATTCCATTTCCTTGTTTATCGAAAAAGCGATATTCTAAAAAATGATAGCTTATTTCGGATTTTACGTTTATCCAACGTTTATATTTCAGAATCCATTTGATTTGCTTGGAGAAAAGACCTTTTTTGATATAGCCGGAAATGTATTCGTGAACGGCAATCGTAATGGGACCCGGGTTGTTTTCGATTATGTAGCGAAGATGATTTTCGATTTCATCGACAAAAAGAATGCTCGATGAAATTTCGCCCGTGCCGTCGCAAACGGGGCATGTCTCGCCGGTTTCGATACTTGTTTCGGGGCGAACACGTTGGCGGGTAATTTGCATTAAGCCAAATTTGCTCAGAGGTAAAATGCTGTGTTTTGTGCGGTCTCTCGACATGGCTTCGCTGATGCGGTCGAACACTTTCTTTTTATTTTCGCCCGAATGTAAATCAATGAAGTCCACCACAATAATTCCTCCCATATCGCGCAATCGAAGTTGGCGGGCAATTTCGTCGGCGGCGGCAAGATTAACTTCTAAGGCGTTGGTTTCTTGGTCGTTAGATTTTTTCGAGCGATTTCCGCTGTTTACGTCTATCACGTGCAAAGCTTCCGTATGTTCTACAATTAAATATGCACCGCTTTTAAAAGTTACGGTTTTTCCGAAAAGACCTTTTATTTGCTTTTCGATACCGAAATGCTCAAAAATAGGTTCATTTCCGTTGTATAATTTTACGATGTTTTGTTTTTCGGGAGCTACTTTTTCGATGTAATCAGAAATTTGTTCGAAAACAAGTTTGCTGTTAATGTGGATACTGTGAAATCCGGCATTTAAAACATCGCGTAAAATTGCCATCGGACGGTCGAGTTCACTCATAATCAGCCGAGGAGGCTTCATATTTCTCAAATTTTCGATTGCAGTATTCCATTTGGCAACCAAAGCACGCAATTCTTCATCTAAAACCGAAACGCGGCGTGTTTTGGCAACGGTGCGAATAATTACCCCAAAATTATCGGGTTTGATACTCACAATCAAATTTTTTAGGCGTTGGCGTTCTTCTTTCGATTTTATTTTTTGTGAAACCGATACTTTGTTCGAGAACGGAATAAGGACCAAATTGCGACCGGCTATTGATATTTCGGAATTTAATCGCGGGCCTTTGGTTGAAATCGGTTCTTTGGCAATTTGCACAAGAATCAATTGGCCTCCGATTAAAATATCCGAAATTTTGCCGTTTTTATCAATATCCGGAGATAATTTAAAATTTTGAAGTTTCGGGAGCGGAAGTGTTGGGTCGGATACAGTTTTTAAAAAATTGTTTTGAGTTGCAAATTGCGGACCCAAATCCAAGTAATGAAGAAAGGCATCACGTTCGTAGCCAACATCGACAAAGGCAGCATTCAGACCGCCCATTATTTTCTTGACTTTTGCCAAATAAATATCGCCGACGGTAAATTTTTGATTATTTTTTTCTTTATAAAGCTCAACAAGCTGTTTATCTTCCAACATCGCAATCGACAATTCGGAAGTTGCTGCATTGATGACTAATTCGTTATTCACTTATTTTTCTTTTATTTCAATCGGTTTATTTTAATCTTTATCAAGCAAACTAAAAAGAGTCCTTGCCGGACTCTTTTTGAGTAACTTGTTATCATATCGTTTTTTAGAACGAATGATACTATTTCTTTTTATGTCTGTTTTTTCTCAATCGTTTTTTACGTTTATGAGTGGACATTTTATGTCTTTTTTTCTTTTTTCCGCTGGGCATGATAAATAATTTTAATTATGATATACTGAATTGTTTATAAAACAATAATTTCTTTGGTTTTACTTTTTACCTTTGTCTTTTACTTTAATGGCAAAAGATTTTGATGGTTTGAAAGACGGAATACTGTGAGCAGGAATAATAATTGTTGTGTTTTTTGAAATGTTACGGGCTGTTTTTTCAGCTCTTTTCTTAACAATAAAACTTCCAAAACCTCTTAAATAGACGTTTTTTTTGTTAACCAACGATGATTTTACTGTTTCCATGAAGGCTTCAACAGTTTTTTGAACAGTAACTTTTTCAATTCCTGTCGATTTTGAAATTTCGTTTACGATGTCTGCTTTTGTCATTTTTTTAAATATTTTAATTATCAATTTATTGCAATTGTTTTCAGCTTGCAAATATATATGTTTTCTTTTTATTAATAAAACACTTAGCTGAATTTTTCTTAATTTTTTTTTATATTTTGTTTAAAGTTTAAATTTTAATGAAAATTGAAAAATTATTAAATTGGTATCACGAAAATAAACGTGATTTACCCTGGCGAAGAACCAAAAATCCGTATTTTATTTGGATTTCGGAAATAATTTGTCAACAAACCAGCGTTGCTAATGCAATTCCTTATTACAACAGGTTTGTAGAAAAATTTCCCGATGTATTTTCTTTGGCTGAGGCTTCCGAACGCGATGTGCTTGTTCTTTGGCAAGGATTAGGTTATTATTCGAGAGCGAGAAATCTACATCAATCTGCACAAATTATTGTAAATCAATTTCAAGGCGAATTTCCAACGCAGTATCAAGAAATACTACAATTAAAAGGTGTGGGAGAATATACTGCCGGGGCAGTTGCATCTATTGCTTTCGACGAAAAACAGCCTGCCGTCGATGGCAATGTAATCCGAGTGTTATCACGCATCTTCGGAATGTTCGAGTCTGCCGTAACGGCATCGGGGAAAAAAGCTTTTAAAAATAAAGTCATGGATTTAATGAAAAATACGAAGCCCGGTGATTTTAATCAAGCCCTTATGGAATTTGGGGCTTTGCAATGTACGCCTCAAAATCCGTTGTGCGAAAACTGTATTTTCAATTTAGAATGTTATGCTTTTCAAAATCGGGCTGTTGCTGATTTGCCTCTGAAAAAGAAAAAAATATCAGTAAAAAACCGTTATTTTAATTATTTTGTGATAGAGCACACCGGAGGCATATTATTAAAAAAACGTGAAGAAAATAATATTTGGAAAAATTTGTACGAATTTCCCTTGTTTGAGACCGATGAATTAATTGATATTTCTGCTTTGCAAACACTTTTACAGAGCAAAATACTGAAAAAAATCCCGTTCATACTCTCCGAACGTCTTTATTACAAAAAACATAAATTATCGCATCAAACCATACATGCCGATTTTTATGGAATTATAATAATAACAGATATTACAAAGCATGCCGAAAAATACGGTTTTCTCAGCATTTCGATTCCACAATTTGTACAATATCCTGTATCGGAATTAATAAAAACAGCCTTTCAAACCATTTTTTATGAAAAATGATGTGATAATCTGAGATTTTTTTATACATTGTCCTCAGTTTGAATCCCGGAAACTGTAATCGCTGAAATTTCTTTAATCCAATCCGCCGGAGTGCATGTTTTTGTATGATAGATGTTTATTTCTCGAAAAAATTTTATTACGAAAAAAAATATATAGTAAAAA
>DYMH01000239.1 GCA_020721645.1 Draconibacterium orientale | reverse complement strand
TCCATAATCAGTGTTTTCTGCAAAAATAAATATTATTTATGTAATTAAGTCTATCCCTTTTTATCCTGATGAATAAAGAATTGAAGAGAAATACCATAAGATGAAGTTCGGTATATTACAAAAAACCTCCAAATTTTTAGTTTGGAGGTTTGTCATAACAATAAACGAGAACTTGGCGGTTTAATTCGTATTAATTGTATGCTAACAATATGCCGACTTCATCTTTTATCGATTTGGTCGTAAAATCGGTATTAGGCTGTGTGATAATTTCCAAAACGGCTTGTCCGGTACAACACGATTTAAAAACTACTTTTTCTTTAAATTCATCAAGCGAATTGTCATAGACAATGACTTCGTTTCCGCTTTCATCAATTCCTTTGATTCTAAACTGCACGTTACCGAGCGACTTTGCTCCATCGACAGCGATTAAATAGGTTTTCCCTTTTTTCATGGTAAAATTCATAGAATAATTTTGTCCTTCTTTGAGCGAAACAACTTTTGATTTGCTCGAAGGAACAAGTTCGTGCATGATTTTGCCGCGACAATTGCTCTGGATTTCTATTGTTTGGGCTTCAATTATCGAAAATTGAAAAATCATTGCAAAAAGGGCTGAGATAATGATTGAAGTTTTCATGGCAGTATGTTTTTTAGTGTGAATATTAAAGTCTAAATCTTTATGTAAAAATACGCCCGAAAATCACCGATTTTAAGAGTAAAAAAGCCGTTTAACACGTTTTATTGAATATAGGTTGATATACTTATTAACAAAAAACCGAATCGTTTTGAGATTTCGGTTTTTGATTTGTTGATATTTTTGCATGCTTTATGAAAAAAAACGGACAAAAAATCTATCTTTGCCCCTTATTTCAAAAAAAACAGAATATGATTTCAATCGACGGATTGGGTGTTGAATTTTCGGGAAGTTCTTTGTTTAAAGACATTTCGTTTGCCATCAACGAAAAAGACCGCATCGCTTTGATGGGAAAAAACGGGGCGGGAAAATCCACCTTGCTCAAAATCATTGCCGGCGAACGCATGCCGTCGCAAGGACGGGTTTCATCGCCCAAGGATACTGTTATTGCATATTTGCCCCAACATCTGATTAGCGATAATACACGCAGCGTGCGAGAAGAGGCGGCTCAGGCTTTTTCTGCTTTTTTAGAGATGCAAAACGAAATTGATTTCATCAACTCGCAATTATCCACGCGAACCGATTACGAATCGGCTGAATATTACGAACTTATCGAAAAAGTTTCATCGCTCAGCGAACGTTTTTATGCCATTGAAGCTGTGAATTATGATGCCGAAGTTGAAAAAATTCTGTTCGGATTGGGTTTTGTTCGTGAAGATTTAGACCGCCCAACTTCCGAGTTCAGCGGCGGCTGGCGTATGCGTATCGAATTGGCTAAAATATTGCTCAAAAAACCCGACCTTATTTTACTCGACGAGCCCACAAATCACTTGGATATCGAATCGGTTCAATGGTTGGAAGATTTTCTTGTAAACAGTGCAAAAGCAGTTATGATAATATCTCACGACCGTGCTTTTGTCGATAATATCACCACACGAACCATTGAAGTTACCATGGGGCGTATTTACGACTACAAAGTCAATTATTCGCAATATCTTGAATTGCGAAAAGAACGCCGCGAACAACAACAAAAGCAATTTGAAGACCAAAAGAAAGAAATTGCTGATATTCAGGAATTTATAGATCGATTTAAAGGAACATATTCCAAAACTTTGCAAGTACAATCGCGTGTAAAAATGTTGGAAAAAATCGAAATCATCGAAGTTGATGAAGTGGATACTTCGGCTTTGCGATTGAAATTTCCGCCTTCGCCGCGGTCGGGAAATTATCCCGTGATTGCCGAAAATGTGGCAAAATCTTATGGAGCTCACACTGTTTTTTCAAATGTCGGTTTTACAATAGAACGCGGACAAAAAGTGGCGTTTGTGGGCAAAAACGGCGAAGGAAAATCGACTTTGGTGAAAGCAATTATGAAAGAAATCGACTGCACCGGAACGCTCACACTGGGTCATAATGTACAAATCGGATATTTTGCTCAAAATCAAGCGTCTTTGTTAGACGAGAATCTCACTGTTTTTCAGACCATCGACGATGTTGCCGTGGGCGATATCCGCACCAAAATACGGGATATTCTTGGAGCATTTATGTTTGGACAAGATGATATTACGAAAAAAGTAAAAGTCCTTTCGGGAGGAGAACGCACACGTTTGGCAATGATTAAATTACTTCTGGAACCCGTAAATTTACTGATTCTCGATGAGCCGACAAATCACTTGGATTTGAGAACCAAGGACATTTTAAAAAGTGCTTTGAAAGATTTCGACGGAACTCTCATTCTCGTATCACACGACCGTGATTTCTTGGACGGATTGGCTGAAAAGGTCTTTGAATTTGGCAACAAACGTGTGAAAGAGCATTTGAGCGGTATTGCCGAATTTTTGGAAAAGAAAAAAATTGACAATTTAAAGGAATTGGAACGAAAGGTAAAAGTTTGA
>DYMH01000238.1 GCA_020721645.1 Draconibacterium orientale | reverse complement strand
CTTACTCGCACCACGTTTTCACTTCTTCGGCTGTGGGATTTTTCAGACCGAGTTTTCCTTTTTTGTTCAATCCGCACAAATCGTTGAAAAGTTTTCCGTGAGCTGCCGTTTTAAGACTGTCTGCGGTTTTGAAGCCCATCTTTTGAATCAAATCAACCCATTCTTCCGGTATTCCTTTTTCAATATAAACTTCTTTTGAATCAAAGGGGGCTTGCTTTTCGGGTCGCATTTGTGGAAAAAACAATACGTCTTGTATCGAATTTGAATTGGTCATTATCATTGCCAAACGGTCAATTCCTATGCCAAGTCCCGATGTGGGCGGCATGCCAAAATCGATGGCTTTCAGAAAATCTTCATCAAGCATCATTGCCTCCTCATCGCCGCGTTTTGCCAGCAGGAGTTGTTCTTCGAAGCGTGCTCGTTGGTCTATCGGGTCGTTGAGTTCGGAATATGCGTTGCAAATTTCTTTTCCGTTGCAAATGGCTTCAAATCTTTCCACAAGTCCGTCTTTGCTACGGTGTTTTTTTGCCAAAGGCGACATTTCAACCGGATAATCTGTTATGAAAGTGGGTTGAATCAACTGAGCTTCGCATTTTTCGCCGAATATTTCGTCAATTAATTTGCCTTTTCCCATGGTTTCATCAATGGGGACGTCTAATTTTTTGGCAGTTTCCCGTAACGCTGCTTCGTCCATTTCCGAAATGTCTATGCCCGTGAAATGTTCTATTGCCTCGAACATTGTAAAGCGTTTCCAAGGGCGTTTGAAGTCGATTTGGTGCGGTCCGACTTTTACTATTGTGGTTCCGTGCAAATCCAAAGCGATTTTCTCCACCATTTCTTCCACGGTTTCCATCATCCAAAAATAATCTTTGTAAGCCACGTAGAGCTCCATTTGTGTAAATTCCGGATTGTGAAAACGGTCCATTCCTTCGTTGCGGAAATCTTTGGAAAATTCGTACACGCCATCGAATCCGCCAACGATTAACTTCTTCAAATACAATTCGTTGGCTATTCGCAAATAAAGTGTTTGGTCGAGTGTGTTGTGGTATGTTTTGAACGGACGGGCAGCTGCTCCTCCGTAAATGGGTTGTAAAATCGGCGTTTCTACTTCGAGCCAGCCTTTCCCGTTAAGAAATTCTCGCATCGAATTGGTTAATTTCGTTCGTTTGATAAATGCGTTTTTTACCTGTGGATTGACGATTAAATCCAAATATCGCATACGGTAACGTTGTTCGGGGTCGGAAAAGGCATCGAAAGTTTGACCGTCTTTTTCTTTAACAACGGGAAGCGGGTGAACCGATTTTGATAATATTGTAAATTCTTCTGCTTTTACCGACAGTTCGCCCGTTTGTGTAACAAAAGCATGACCTTTGATTCCGAGAATATCACCCAAATCAAGATATTTTTTAAAAACCGTATTGTACAAGGTTTTGTCTTCGCCGGGGCAGAGAATATCGCGGTTGAAATAAACCTGAATGCGTCCTGAGGAATCCTGAATTTCGGCAAATGCGGCACTTCCCATAATACGGCGCGACATGATGCGTCCTGCGATATTCACGGTTTGATAGTTATTTTTTTCGGGTGTATAGTTTTCTTTTATTTCGAGGCATGTCGCATTGATTTCGTATTTTGCCGCAGGATACGGATTGATTCCCAAATTGCGGATTTCCTGCAAGGATTGGCGGCGGATTTGTTCTTGTTCGCTCAGTTCGGTGAAACTCATTTTGTAATTATTAATGATTTGTTGATAATTGATGAAGTTCAAAAAATAATCTTTTTGAACTAACAAAGATAATTATTAGCTTCGATAAAATGTTTTTTTACATTGATATTTCTGCACAAATTATTTCGGTATCTGAAATTGCATAAATTTCAATGTATTTGGACGCTTTGGGGTTTTCATATTGAATAATATCGCCTTTGCAAAGTGATATTTTTTGGTTTTCGAGCGTAATTTCTGCGTTTCCGCTGTAAAAGTATAAAACAGTAAATTGATGTGCTTCTTTTATTTCTTCCGAGATTTTATTTCCTGTCTTGAGTTCGATTGCTTTTACAGTTGCTTGTGCACTTCCGGTTGTCATTACATTGAAATCAATAGCTTTACCGCTTGCAGAAGTTTCCCAATTTCCCGAAAAATAATCGGTTTCAAATTTTTTCAGAAGTGTCGAATGATTATTTTTGTGTGATATGTGTAATTCACCTTCCAATATCATCAATAATCGGTTGATTCCGGGAAGTTGCGTAAATTCGGATTTTTCTTGTTCAACGGTTGCCGTGCTGATTCTGCAAAGAAAACTTCGTTCGCTGTAACTTGCTGTTAGGGGATATATAAAAAGTTGGGTGGTTCTTCCTCCCGACCATTTTTGGGTCGATAGCTCCGATTTACGAACGATTTCTATGGGCATTATTAATCAATATTGAATTTTTTCTTCCGGTAGAGCGATACTACGTAATGGTTAATTATTAATTGTATATGGTTAATGAAGTAATAATTTGATAGACTTAATTACATAAATAATATTTATTTTTGCAGAAAACACTGAT
>DYMH01000111.1 GCA_020721645.1 Draconibacterium orientale | reverse complement strand
AGCCTCTGTTTCTTATAGATGGGATTACTTGGGGTGATTTGCGGATAAGCATAAATTTTTTTCATGTTTTTTTATGTTAGTTGAAAAATTCGAAAACAAAAGTAAATAAAATATTAATATACAAATAGTTTTTTTAGTACTATGGAGAACTAAAATTATAGAAATAAACGAAAATTTATTCGTTATCGAAAGAAATAAACCGTATTTTTGATACATTCAAAATATGAAAATTTCTTCTGCAAATAGTACAAAAAAATTTCTTTTTCTGAATCTGAAAGAGCGTGATAAATTTTTATCGGAAAAATCAGCATTCTAAAATCACTGAATTTTTCTGTTTTTTTAAAAGATAATTTATTAATGTTGATTTTTTTTAGGTGATATCGAAACAGTATTATTATCAACATAAAAATCAAAGATATATGAATTTACCATATGCCGAGCCCTATAAAATTAAAATGGTAGAGCAAATCTACAACAGTACACGCGAACAACGCGAAAAATGGATAAAAGACGCACATTACAACTTGTTTAATTTGCGAAGTTCTCAGGTATTTGTCGATTTATTGACAGATTCGGGAACCGGAGCAATGTCCGACAAACAATGGGCTGAGATGATGCTGGGCGATGAAAGTTATGCCGGAGCAAGCTCGTACTACAAGATGAAAGATGCGATAAAAAATATCTTCGGTTTCGACTATTTTTTACCCACACATCAAGGGCGTGCAGCCGAAAATGTGCTGTTTTCAACCATTGTAAAAGCCGGAGATATTGTTCCGGGAAATTCACATTTCGATACCACCAAAGGGCATATCGAGTTTCGAAATGCAACGGCGGTAGATTGTACGATAGACGAGGCTTTTGATACTACTATTGACCATCCGTTCAAAGGAAATTTGGATTTGAACAAATTGGAGCATGTACTATCAACAAATCCGAAAGAAAACATACCTTTTATTATTGTAACAATCACCTGTAATAGTTCGGGCGGTCAACCGGTTTCCATTGCAAATATGAAAGCTGTGAAAGAAATGGCTTTAACTTACGGAATACCTGTATTTTACGATTCGGCACGCTTTGCCGAAAATGCGTATTTTATCAAATTACGCGAAAAAGGATATGAAAATTATACGATAAAAGAAATCGTTCGGGAAATGTATCGATATGCCGACGGAATGACCATGAGCAGTAAGAAAGATGCGATAGTGAACATGGGTGGATTTATCGGCATGAGGAGCGAAGAATTGTTCCGAAAGGCAAGTGTGTATAATATTATGTTTGAGGGTTTTATCACATACGGTGGCATGTCGGGACGTGATATGAATGCACTGGCACAAGGGTTGAACGAAGCCACTGAATTTGAATATCTTGAATCTCGTGTAGGGCAGGTTGAATATCTGGGAAAAAAATGTATGGAATACGGCATTCCTATTCAATTTCCCATTGGAGGGCATGCTGTTTTTGTTGATGCTAAAAAAATGTTGCCCCGGTTGCCGAAAGAAGAATTTGCGGCTCAAACATTAGCGGTCGAACTGTATTTGGAAGGCGGCGTTCGTGGTGTTGAAATCGGAGCGGTTTTGGCTGACAGAGACCCGAAAACCCGCGAAAATCGTTATCCGGCTTTAGAATTACTGCGTTTGGCAATTCCACGCCGAACCTACACAAATAATCACATGGAATACGTGGCTGCGAGTTTAAAAAATGTTGCCGAGCGTTGTGATAATATTAAACGTGGTTTAAAAATTGTGTACGAAGCTCCGATTATGAGGCATTTTACCGTAGAATTTGAAAAATTATAGTCTCAACATTTACTATTTAAACTCTTCATATCGACCGATGATTTGAAGAGTTTTTTTTGTTGAGAAAATCAATCAAAGTACGAATCGATTTGCAATATTATCCGTAATTTTGCATTTTTAAAAAAGGTATCAATTGAGAGATTTAACAGTAGGGAAAGAGGGTCCGTTGATTTTTAAATTCGCTTTGCCAATGCTTATCGGCAATGTTTTTCAACAAATGTACAATGTTGTGGACAGCGTAATTGTTGGAAATTATTTGGGAAAAGAAGCTCTTTCGGCTGTCGGAGCATCGTTTCCGATTTTTTTTGCATTAATTTCATTGGTTATCGGTTTGGCATCGGGTGCCGGAACAGTGATTTCGCAAAATTTCGGGGCAAAAAAATACCGCGAAGTTCAAATGGCAGTAGATACCATGTTCATTATTATGTTGGTATCCTCTATATTAATAACAATTGTTGGATTATTCTTTTCCGAATCTATTTTGAGGCTCATCGAATTGCCCGAAGAAATTATTCCACATGCAAAAATATATTTGAATATCACATTGGCAGGCGTTTATTTTTTATTCGGATTCAATGGTATCCAGGCGGTTTTACGTAGTTTGGGTGATTCTAAAACGCCGCTCTATTTTCTAATCATTTCCACAATCACTAACATAATTTTGGTGATGCTTTTTGTTTTGGTTTTTCATTGGGGAATTGCCGGTGCTGCAGTTGCAACTGTTATTGCACAGGGCGGAGCATTTATAACAGGTGTTATATATATCAATAGAACAAGTAAATTAATTCATATCCATTTATTCAATCTCAAATTCGATAAAACAATATTATTACAAAGCGTAAAAATTGGGCTTCCGATGGGTATGCAACAGATGTTTGTTGCTTTGGGAATGACAGCCTTGTTTAAAATTGTGAATGGCTACGGAACTTCGGTTATCGCCGCATATACCGTTGCCGGGCGAATCGACACGTTTGCCATGATGCCGGCAATGAATTTTGCACAGGCACTCTCTGCATTTGCGGGGCAAAATATCGGTGCGGGAAAATTCGAGCGTGTCAAACGAGGATTGCTCACAACGTGGTTAATGTCTTCTGCAATTTCCATTGTTATTGCCGTTGTGGTCTTCTTGTTCGGCGACACTTTCATGGGATTTTTTACCAAGGACAAGGAAGTGATTGCCGTTGGGCAACATTATTTTTATATTGTTGGCGGATTTTATGTCGTATTTTCTACAATGTTTTCATTTACAGGGGTATTCAGAGGTGCCGGCGACACGCTGATTCCAATGTTTATTACCCTATTTTCGTTGTGGTTGATTCGCATTCCACTGGCATATCATTTTTCGGGCATCTACGGTGTCAGCGGAATTTGGGCTGCAATACCGACCGCTTGGACTTTTGGCATGATTGTGTCTTTGATATATTTTTCAATCGGGCGTTGGAAAACAAAAGCCGTTGTTAATAAATCGGAGATTTAAGCAATTAATTCCTTGATTTTAAATGCTTGTTCTTCATTTTTGCAATAAAATGAAACCATGAAATTGAAATTATCCGGATTTTCACTCATCAATAATATCTCAGGTGATTTGGTAATAAAACAATAAGGTGAATTAATAATTTTGTGCCGTAATTTTTCTTTTATTTCCGGTAATTTTTCTGATTTTTCGATGATAAACGGATATGAAAATTTTTTATAGATTGAATTTTCATTGGATATTTTAATTTCAATTCCGCTGATTTTTCCGTAGGGAATCTTCGTATGCTCTGATTCTCCGGTTTCCAATTCCAGATATAAAAAACTCAGTTTTAAGATTTTTCCGTGAAATTTTTCTGTTGCAAATGTGTCGCCTTTTTGTAATCCGTATTCTGTTTTTAATATCAATCCTGCCATAAAATCTTTCATGACAAATAGCCCGAAAAATATCAGCAACAAGGCTGATACACCGAAAATAGCTGCATTAAAATACAATGGTTTGGTAATTTCTGATTGTAAAATCCACAGAACAAAAATTAGCCAAAAAACAAATTCTAAAAGAGGTAAAAAACGTTGAACAATTACCTTGATATTTCGGCGAATTGATAATTGAGGTATTAATTTAGATAATATTCTGAAACTACCGAATATTATAATAAATATGATGCTGTATTTTAGTATTGAAATCATTTTATAATATTTTAAGATTAAATCATTTCCAAACGGTTCAGGTATTTTATTAAAAATTCCGAAAAATAGGGATTCAATTTATAAATTTCTCGGTCTTTGATAATTAATCCGGTTCTGGTTAAAAAATCCAATTCCGATAAGCCTTTTTCTGCGGAGAAATTGAAAATTTTGCTGAATTTTTCTAAGTCAAAATTTTTGTGCAGAACAAATTGCACAAGATAAATGAGATTATCTTCATCTAAAAGTTCCAACGCAATTAAATTTGGAACAGAAGGCGAAAAAATGTTAAGTTGCTCATTTTTAGATTTTTTAATATGACTAATCCACGAATACAAGGCAAAGCCTGCGTTTCCGTGTGAGAAACGGAAAATTGAATCGAATAATGCGGCTTGTTTTATATTTCCAAGCTCATTTTCATGGATATTATTGAAAATGAATTTGTAAGCACCAGTTTGATGGCGTGTGAGAATCATTTTTTGTAATTTTTCTGAACTCATCGGCTCGCATTCAAGCAGGGCATTAAAATATTTATCAAGTGATTTATACTGATTTAAAAAGTTGTAAGTGAATATGTTACATGTTAAAATAAATAAGTGTCGTTTCCCGTGTTTTTCAATCAAATCAGTAATGCGGTCGATAATGGCGAAACCGTTTTCGCAACGTGCCCACCACAATTCGACAGAATCAAAAAGAAGGACTAATGGATCGGTTTGATTTGTCAAATTCTTGTCGGCATCGGAGCTGCCGCCAAGTGCCTGAGACAGTCTTTTTTCAAAATCTTTGGGGCGAATACTTCCTGCTTCGGGAGGGAAAATTTTAATCAATTTCTTGTCATTTGCAAAGAGATGAGCCGATTGTATTGCCATGGTTGTTGTTCCGGACTGCGGTTCGCCGATAAATAACAGACCACCTCCTGTGTGGCGATTGAAAATTTCGATTCCTTTTTCCGCTTTCAGTAATTCATGAGGGCGAGAAACGATAAATTCGGAACTTACAGTATATTGCGGATTGAATAAATTTTTATATGAAGTGCTTAAATTTTTCAGTACATTATCAGAAGGCGAAACCTTTGCAACAGCTTCCGAAATATTCAGAATTACATTGTCAGCTTGGCTTTTAGACATAATTTTTTGAGAAACGATAAAGCCTTCACTTTTTTTGTAAATCCATTTTGTGAGTTGATTACTTATAATTTTTTGTAATATTTGTGTTTTTCTTTTTACAGCATTTTTAAAATTTTGTCGGTTTTGGGTACTGAGTACCGAAAAATTTTGTTGCCATTGGCGAAGGATTGTGTATGCATTGAGATTATCGAATGTATTTTCTGTTAAATCGCTTTGTTTTTGTTGAATATGTAATGTTATTTGTGATATGTTGTTGAGAAAAAGTTCCATTCTGTTTTGTAGTTCGACTGCTGTTTTCAACAAAATTTGTTGGCTTTCGGAACCAAGTTTTTCCGAATTTTCAATATTGAAATGATAGAGACGAAAAACGTTTTGAAATTCAATTATGTCGGTATTAATTTTTTTATCAGTTGTTTCAAAATAAGATAACAAAGTGTCGTAGAATTTTGATTGTATTATTGAATCAATTATCTTCCTTAGCTCAACATTTTCCGATTGCTCCGACAAAATAGTATTCACCGAAACCTTCAATTCCATGTGCTCAGGAATGGTGCCGAGAGTGTCTTTAAAATTATGAAAATCGGTTTGAAATACTGGCGAAATTGCTGAATATATTTGAGAAAAATCTATATGTATCGGGTTGAAAATCTGCTGTTGTTGAGAGTTGATTATTTCTGTTTTGAGAAGTGATATTTTTGTAATAAATTTTTCGTTCCAATGTTCGCTTATTTTTTCGATAAAATGTTCATTACTTTCGACTAATTGATATTTAAGTATTTCAACAGATAAATCGACAATGTGATTATTGTTTATCAATTTCAGAATTTCAATCTGCGATTTTCCGAACTTTTTCAAATCATGTTTTTGTTTCAAAACATCGTACTTTTTTTTAAAGCGTTTTTTCAATTCTTTGCCCTTCTTTTTTGTCGAAATATCGGCAGCCAATTCTTCCACTGAATTAGCAATCAGCCTGATTACTTGTTTTTTTTGATTTTCAAAATCATTTGGATTTGTAAACTCAGCCATACAAGCAGATATTTCATTTTGCAAATCCGCATTCAAATTCGACGAATTATCGATGTTTTTGATTTTTTCCTGTATTTGCTTTTGAAACAACAACAGTAAATCGCTTTGCCGGGAAATTTGATTTTTCAGTAATTGTAAAAATTTATCGAACAGATTGTAATTTAAATAATATTCAGCTGCATCTTTTAGATTCACTTTCTTTGTTTCAAACCCAAAATCAAGAGACAAGTTATTTTTTAAATTCGAGATAAAATTTTCAACATTTTGCTCTAATTCATTCAACCCGGCAGTGATATTTTCTTGGGCAGGAGCAAAATAATTTACTTCGGCAGTTACAAGTATTTGCTTTATCTTTTCGCAAAACAAATTTATTTCTTTTTGGGTTGTTATTCTTTGAATTTCGGTGTATATTTTGGAAATAAAATCAGTAAAAATTGCATTATTTTTTTGAGTTGTATTTTCTAAATATTCTACATATAAAGGGCTTACAGCATGAAAAATATCATTTAAAAAGTTCCGAACAAAATTGCTTTTTATCGAGCTTAGGTCGGGTTTAATATCTACGAAATCTGAGCTGATATTTTCCAATTGAATTGGCTTTTCGTGTTCAAAAATCAATTCGGTATCGATGGCTTCAAAATCATTTGCAGCTTCAATAATCATCAAGTTTTCACTTTTTAAAGCAAGGTTTTGGTAGTGTTGAAATGTTTGTTCGGGCGAAGAAATGAAGTTTTTCTCATTTTCGAGAATCAAGAGATTTACGTTTTGCGATTCTGTTTCAATAATTTGAAATTTGTCTCGTTTTTCGAGTGTGTTCTCTACAATAATAACAGAACATTCGATATTGTTTTCGGTGCAAATTTTGGAAATTCCGTTGCGAATTTTGTCCGTATTATTTCCCTTATCGTTAATTACGCAAATTCGGATTTTGGCATTTTTGCGTTCTTCCGATGCCCGAAGCAATTTGAGCAAAGCGATGCCGAATACCAAATTTTTCCCTTCGGAGTTCCACCAAAAATCAATCGAATTTTTTTCCGAAATATCGGCTTTTTCAAAACCGGAATGGAGAATGCTGCAAAAATTTTGCGATTTTAATTTTTGCAGAGTTTCCGAAAATCGGTTTACGTTTGAAGTTACAGAATTTAATCCAATCATTGCTGTATTGGGTTCCAATCCGGAAAATCCATAAGTTGATGCTATGGTGTCGATTCCGTTAAAAAAATTCTGACATTGAAATTCTTTGGTAAAAATCTTTTTATCTATTTGCGAGGTATTTTTGGAAGAAACTATCGAAACAACTTCGTTTGCAGAATTTTCTTTGAGAACAATTTTTGATAAAATACCCAAACGACCGGCAATGGATTTTCCAAGCTCGGGTATGTCGGAAAAGAGTTCGGATTCGGTAGTAAACAGCAGAATATTAGGAAGAAAGCTGTGTGAAGAAAGCGTATTTTTCGTAGAATTTTTGATGCTGAGTTTTATCATTAAAGCTTTAAAACCGGCAATTAAATTGCTGTTCTCGAAGCGTAATTCTTTCAATTTCAGTGCAATAAAAATTAATATTGAAAATATAACAATAAGTAGTGTTGCATTCCAATTGATAAGCAACATGACTAAGAAACTTAAAGATGCACCAAAAATGCTGATATATTTTAGGTAATTGAACGAATGATGAAGCTTTGTATTTTTACGGTTTTGAAAAAAACCTAAAAGATAAATAAACGTGTAAGTTGCTAAAAATAAGACAGATATATATTCAGCAATGCGATTAAAATCGCCTGTTAAAATTCCAATTTCGGCTATGGAAAAACTGATAATTAATGCTTTTATCGAAAAACCGGTTAGTTTTTTTTCTCTCAAAAAATTTGACAGGAGTTTTGTCTCCGAAATTCCGCTATAAGTGCGTTCGGTTTCCGAAAATCCGATACTCAGCGAAAAAATACTTATCACAAAAATAGCAATATAAACAATAAACGGAATGAGCGAAATATCAAAAATAATTCGTGGGTCTTGTGTTAGAGCATCGTTGAAAACGCTTGCAGAATAGAACAATACGAAAAAAATAAAAATTATTAAACTGATAACCAAACTTACAATCAGTCCCCAAAATCGCGATTTATCTGATTTTATTGAATTATCGCAAAATGATAAACCGATTTCGGAGCTCGAAAAAGCGGCAAAAAATAGGCTGAGAATGACTGTAAATGAAACAAAACTAAACCGATTGCTGCTTTGTTCCGAAAACGGACTGAGTTCGTGGCGTGAGTATCCAAAAACGATTGAAAGCAATGCTATGATAACAATTGCTGCAATAATATATCGAAAATTATAGAGATATTTTTTTAGAAAAACGGCTAAAACGGTAAAAATCAACAAAAAAATTGTTCCAAAAATTTTAATTTTCAAAGCAGACAAATCAAAATTGAAATATGACAAACTCATTTCGGAGAATCCGAGCAAAATCAAACCAATAAAAAGGGAGAAGCCAACAAATAGAATCGTACCGACAAGTGCACCCAATGTATTTCCAAATTTGTTAGAAATGGTGTTGAAAATCCCCGATGATTGGCTGTTTTTATCCGAAGCGAATGATTTCAAAATCAATGCCGAACCTGCTATGATGCTTATGGAAAGCACTAAAATAAGCAGAATGTTGAAAATACCGGATTCGCCCGCAGCCCAAGGAAGGCGGACGAAAAATACAATGCCTGAAATTATAAGGAGTGTCGGCAGATAATTTCCTATGAGTGATGCTATTTTCTTGATTTTTTGCATATCCGGCGGCTATTTTTGATGAAATGACGCTTTTGTTTGTAAATGTATAATTTTTTTACGGTTTTCAGAAATTCATTGACTAAAAAGTACTCACGTGGTAAATTATTTTTATACACGACAAACTTTACTGTTAATATACACATATAATTTATCTTTTCATTTATATATGCAGTATGAGTGGATATTATTATATTATGACAAATATTTTTTTAGAAAAAAATTTTAATTCTATTTTTGCAATTTAATCTTAAAGATAATCCGTTAATTTTAACCAAAATTATTTTAAAAATGAGAAAAATTACTTTAGTTTTTATTGCGTTTTAAATGGGTTTCAAGGTCGTTGCACAGATTCCCTCAAACACAAATGCTGTAGGTTTTGAATACAATTTGCTTTTTAATGCAATGAGCAAGTATACCGTAACACAAACAGGAAGCGCATTGTTCGACGGAAATATGGTTTTCGACGGAAAACTGGAACCTTCGTACTCAGCAATTAACGGAGCTCTGAGCGGACCTCCTTCCGGTACACCAACAGTAATTTTGATTGAGGGCTTGCCGACTGTTCATACGCAGGCAGGTGCTTGGATTGGCTGGACAACCAGATATTGCGGCGCAAAACATTTCAAAATAGAAGGTTTTGATGCTTACGCTAATGTAAATGTTTGGAAAACTTTAGCCGATTATTCCGTTGCAAATTATTATACCACAACAGTGGTCAATAGTTATAATGTAAAAGTTCCTGTGTCGGGTGCTTTTACTAAATTACGATTCACTTTTTATGCCGGTAACGACCCTGCTCAATACGATGGCATGATCGGCATTTCAGAGCTGCATTTCATTCACCCGGAAGCAACTACGCCTTATGCAAATCTTATCGGAATGAATAATAAAAATGGAAAAATAGGAATAGGAACAGATAACCCTCAAACTATGCTTCATCTTCGTTATTCTTATAACGACATTACTCCTCACCTACCAATTATTCGATTTGAAGAAACATACTCAACAAGACCATATAGGCGTTACATTGATATCACTGGTGGATTTTCTTTCGATGTTAAAAATGAATCTAATACTAATTTATTAAGTATTTCACCGTATGGTTTTGATTTAAAATTAGGAGGAACAAATTTTCATTTAGGAGAAGGGAATTCAATAATTGATGAAGGGAAAAGCATTTATTTTTCAGGGGGTGCTGCATCCTCATTTACATTTCGAAATGACAACGGGAATAGTACAATTATTTGTGGAAGCCTTTGGGCAAAAGACGAAGTTGTGGTACAAACAAGTAACCCTTGGCCTGATTATGTTTTTGCTCCTGAATATAAGTTAATGCCACTGAAAGAACTTGAAATTTTCATAAAGAACAATAAGCATTTGCCCGGTGTTCACTCTGCAAATAAAATAAAAGAAGAAGGGGTAAAACTTAGCGAAAATATTGTTATTCTGCTCCAAAAAATTGAAGGACTCACACTTTACACCATAAAACAGCAAGAAGAGATTGATAATTTAAAATCTCAAATGAAATCTTTTAACAATAAATAACATTACTCCTATGAAAAAACTAATTCTTATAGTTTTGCTTATGCTGTTATTTGATATTTATAGTTGTGTTACCCCCGAGCCATGCGATAACATATTATTTTACAAAACAGTAGGTATGGAATCGTCTATTTATAAAATGAGCGATTCAGTAAGTTGCTCCGAAGATAAAAACATTGAGTTGTTGTCATCACAAAATAGCAGTCAATACAATAAAACATATATTAATTTGATGTTTAAAGATGACGATATTAGCGGAGACCATTGTAAAATTGCGAAATTAGTAAATAATATAAAAAATATTGTTATAACAAGTAACAACGATTATAATCAATATTATAAGAAAGACAGTATTTTGAACAATATTTTTATAATAAAATACTTCGACGGAGAAATGAGCAACATTAGAAATATTCAGTGTCCTGTTGCATTAATTTCTTATTTTAACAAAACCCCCGAATGTGCATATAAAATTTATCTTTATTTTAATCAAGCACCGGATAGTATTAGACCACATCAATTTACAATAAATTACGAGGAAAGTGATGGCACTATATATCAAGCATCAACAAATCCTATTTATATAACACCATAATAAAGAAATATGAAAAACAGAATAATATATCTAATCATTTTTTTTGCAAACAATCTTTTTGCGGAACCAATTGATTCAATTCAGGCAAAATTAATTGCAGTCAATTTCATGCAATACAAAGCTCCGCAAAAGAAAAACTTTGAAATAGAAAAGGTAATTGTCAGAAAATATAATGAAATAAATACGACTTATGTTGCAAATTTCAAAGAAGGCGGATATGTTCTTGTCCCTGCGGATAATTCGGTTGTGCCTGTTCTGACATATAATACAAAACAAAAATTTGATGAAACTAAATTGCCGGACGCGGCGGAAGATTGGTTATTACATTACGACGAATCTGTTTATAATCAAAAAATTGAGAAAGCCTCAAACAAAAATACCATTCAAAAATGGGGAGATATAATAAATAAAAAATTTCATACCAAAAGCGACTCAATAGGACCTTTACTTTCAGTGAAATGGGGACAATCCAAGTCATATGATGGCGAATGTGATGCTTTTAATTATTATATTGAAAACACCGGAGGTTCATGTAATTGTAATTACAGTAATAAATGCCCGGCAGGTTGTGTCGCAGTTGCAATGGCTCAAATAATGAAATATTGGGCTTATCCTGTAAGAAAAGGTGAAGGTTTTTATAATTGGTGTAATATGCCGGACACTTTAAGATTTGAAAATAATACCAATTATACAGCTGAGAAAAAAACAATAGCTTCTCTTCTTAGTGGAATTGGAAGTCTTGTCGGAATGAATTATTGTAGCGGAGGTTGTGAATCCGGAACAACGGATAGTAAAGCCCGATATGCCTTTGTGAATTACTATAATTATAGCACAAAAGCTGATTTGAAACGAAGAATCTTGTTTTCAGACGGGGTTTGGAAAAATATGATTAGAAATGAAATAAATAATAAGCGACCCGTTTATTACTCCGGAGTAAGATATGAAAAAGGTCATCATGGACATGCCTTTATCTGCGACGGTTACAACAATATTAACGGTGCTGATTATTTCTTTTTCAATTTTGGATGGAATGGAATTTCAGACGGACCTTATTATATTGATAATATAAATCCAAAGCCAACACCATACAGTCATTCACAGCAAGCCATCATTGAAATTTACCCAAATCCAAATCTTCCTTATGATTGCAATGAAATAAGGAATTTATGCGAAAAAGACAGTTATACAAACTATGGATTTTACGTTTCAGGAACGCTTCTGTCTGTTAGCACCAACGAATGTCCTGAGTGGGGTGGTTCCATTTGGCCGCCACTTCAAGTAGTATATCTTGCATATAATTCTATAGAATTAAGACAAGGTTTCAGAGTTTTGCCCGGAGCAAAATTTAGAGCAAAAATAATTCAATGTCCGTCTGAATGCGGAAATATTTACAATAAAAACATTAACAAAAGTAATATTTTGAATTCAACAACAAATATTGAAGATTTGTACATTGATGAAAAGAGTATTAATATTTATCCAAATCCTGCTCAAGATGTACTATACATTCAAACAGAACCACAAGAAAATCAAGTTGAAACGGCAATATATGATATCTTAGGTAACAAAGTTTTTTACAAAAAATACAGTCTATCCTCGGGTGATATCATTACCGTAAATACAAGTTCCTTTCACTCAGGTATTTATTTTGTAAAAATAATTTCTGACAATTTTGTTGAAACCAAGAAAATTCTGATACAATAGAAAAAATAATTATTTCGATTTTGGTAAATTGAGAGAATACATAAAACAAAAAAACGGCAAAACCCCCAAGTTTTGCCGTTTTTCAATCTAATAATACA
>DYMH01000016.1 GCA_020721645.1 Draconibacterium orientale | reverse complement strand
AATAAAAAAATTGTTTCAAAATATCATTTTAGGTATTATCCGGGATAAGCATAAATTTATATTACGGCATGTACAGTTATTTTTACAAATATGACAGTTTTATGAGATTTTTTTCATATATTCGCAACAAAGAAATCTACTAAAAAAACAAAAACATGGAAAGGATAAAAATTATCGATGACTCGCTCAGTGTTAATGATTTGTATGTACTCTTGAAACATGAAATTTCGGCAAATAACGAAGTGGAATTGGTTATTGAGAAAATACCGGAAAACTCAATGTCATTAACTCCGGAGATTTTGATGGCTGTTATTGCTTTTTCGCAGGTTACACTTTCGGCACTCATTACGGGAGTGTTTGCGATCTTACAAAGGCGTGTCGATAGCAACACGGCAAAACAAAATGCGTATATCGAAGTTAAAATCGAAAATGAAGCCGTTACTTTAAAAGCCCCTGTCGGAGCAACAGACGAAGAGATTCAAAGAATTGTAGATTTATCGAAAAAAGCTGTTGACAGTGGTAAAAAAATAAGTCTGATTAAATTGATTGAAAAATAACAAATAGTTTCTGATATTTTAATAAAAAAAGCCCCAATCCGAAGATAAGGGCTTTTTTCTTGGTGCTTGAAATTTGAGATTTCCTGAGTGTTAAAAGTTTTCGATGTATTTGAGCAATCCGGTTTTGATTATTGTCTTTTTCTTAATCAATTTTTCGCCCGAAATCAAATCTGCACGTTCTTTGTCGATTAAATCTGTCCAATTGCTGTACAGCAATTTCAATTCTTTTTCTTCGCGAAGCGGCAAATTAGATTTCAACAACGTGCTGAAAACCTCTTTGATACGAGAACTCATCAATAAATTGTTCAATTTTTTGGTATCTATATTAATATTATTTCCCGGTTTCTTTAAAATACCGGTATTGAATAAATTAACTTCCGATTGTGTTAAATTTTCCCATAAACGGTTGATAAATTGCTTTGCGTAAGTATTGTTTTTTAATTCAAACTCTTTTGGATTGTTCGATAAAATACTGAAATTAAACACATTCACTTTATTAAATTCCTTCGTCGAGAGCCACTTTGAGGTGTTGGGCATACGAGATTCGATAAAATCATTTAAACTGATATTTTGTTCAATTTCATCCCATTTAGAAATAATGAGTTCTACCGGCGTTTTCAATTTCAGTTGATGCAGAATTTCAAAAAAGCCCGAAATTTTTAAATCATCGGTTGCCGCTTGATTTACGCTTGTCAGAATCACAATATGTTTTGAGTGCATCAAATAATACGACAGAATTGTGCTTTTCGTTTTATATTCCAAAATTTTCTGAGAATCCGTTCCGCACGTGTCGAGAAACGAAAATCGTAATGTCGAATCGGTATTGTCGCTACTGATACCCAAATCAAATTCCGCAGCTTTTCCAATTATGCCTTTTTCCGGATAACGATTTTTGACGATAAATTTTGCAAGATGATTTTCGAAATAATCAAGAATTTGATTGGTTTCCGAAAAAAGCCGCAGGCGAATGTCGGTGCTGTTTTGAACGGTTTTAATCAACGTACCTATAAAAGTTGAGGCACCGCTTTCGGGACTGTGGAATAGAAACACATGATTAACCGGATTTATGTTTTGGTTTATGATTTCCAATTGTTTAATTACATCAACGCCCAGCCACGCTCTGTTCTGTGCAAAAGGTAATTCGTTGGTATTATCGAAAGAAGAAGATTGCGGAATGGGCAATCCTTGTTGTTCGAAATCGGATTTAATTGCCGAGAATATCTCTTGCAACGTTACGTATTGATTGTTGTTATTAATTCCTGTTTTCAAAAATTCAATCAATTTGCCGGTAAAAAATGTTGGTTCCTGCGGCTTTTCGGGCGGATAAAGAGAAACTTGGTCGCGAGATGACGACGTAATTGTAAACGTACCGCTGTATCTTTTGATTTGTGCCAACAAATGATTTTCAAAACTTTTGTTCATTGCCCCTCGGTGAATTTCGCCGCTGTAACAACAATCGAGAATTACAAATTTTCGTAAATTTTTCGCTTTGTTTACAAATTCTTTAAATTTGATGATAGTCAAACCGTTGACATGAACTTTGTCGCTCTGTGTATCGAATCCGGCGAGATACAATTCAAAATTAGAATTGCTGAAAACGCCGTGCCCCGAAAAATATATCAAAAGAGTTTCATTACGATTGCTTTCGGAAGCCAAATTGTCGAGCTGTACTTTAAGCTCAACTTCGGTTATATTTAGAAATATTTTGATGTTTTCTTCGGGAATGCCGATAATGGATTCGTCCTGCAAAACCTTCGACAAATGTTCGAGATTCGCATTCACATTGGGAATCGGATTAAATTCAGCATATTTATAGTCGCTGCTTCCGAACATAACAACTTTAAAACCGGTATTCAATATCATAACTTTCAATTTTTATAAATTTTCAAAATCACATCTAAAAGTAAATTTGTAATTTAACTCATAACGTGATTCTTGAATTTTTTTTGTTTTACTGATATTTCCTCTTGATTTACTAATTCGATAAAATATTCCCAAATTATGACCATCGAAAATGTATCCAATTCGCAATATCTCAGCAACGCTTTTTCTATTTCTGTTCTGTCTTTTTCAGAAATTTTCTCAAATTGCAAAATTCCGAAAGCACTCATGGCAGAACCGCCTTCGGCAATTCTTTCCAACGATAAATTATCCAAAACCAATTCCGGTAAAAGTTTATACGGATTAATAATTTCACCATTTTCAAATTTTATCCATTTTTGTTTTTCATAATTAAGGCTTTTAATTTTCGTGCTGCCGTAAATCGGTTTTACATATTTTTTTTGTAATGATTTAGAGGAATTTAATACGGCAGGCAATACATATTTTATTGAATTTGAACCTTTTGTGTAAGGATTGTAATAATGTTTCTTGATTAAATCCAACATATCAAACATATTTCGCTTTCCGAACCATTGTTCCGACGAGTTTTTCGATGAATGCGTGATGGTTTTTATCCATGCCAAAAGTTCCTGTTTATCAGGTACATCTTTATTTTTTTGTTTATAAAGTTGTTCAAAAATGATGTTCAGATACGTATTTTCGTGCTGACTGTAACAGAACACAGTTCCGTTGTCGTTCTCCAATTGCTGTTTTAAATTTCTGACGAAATCGAAATTCGGAAATTTTCCGGGGGTGGTGCTGAGAAATTGCCCGGCGTGTTCAATTTTTCCATTTTTCTGCAAAATATGATGCGAAAACTGAAATGCGATTCCTTCGTAAGGGTGCATGCCTTTAAAAAACGGAATTGCAGCCATAGTGGTTTCAAAATCAATAAAATGCAGAGGATATTCAACTTTGTTCAATTCGTTTTTTAACTCCTCTCGATTAAAATACGGTTTTGTGTCTTTATTGATGCTTTTCACAATCTGAATCCATTGTCTTTCACTTCTTTCCAAGCCATTTTTCAGATTCACGGGCTGAGTATTGGATTCGAAAATATTAAACAGACTCACATCGTTGAGAAAATAAATATTACTGTCCATTAATGCCTGCTTGCCTCTGAAATTCCACAAAGTGAGAATTGTGTCATCTTTTTTGGTGTAACCGTGTCGTTCGTAAATTGGTGCCCAACATTCATCGAAACCGGATTTTATATTATCTGAAATTTTATCGGTTTTAAATTGACAAGTTGCACAATTTGCGTGGGGTTTCATTTCTATTTTCTTGTTCAAAACCAGTTGGTCTGCCAAAAAATGAATATATTTTTTGAATGTCATATTCAAATTGAAACCAAATTCATCGTTAATTAATTTGAAAACAATTTCGTTGACATTTACCTTTTTCAAAATTTCATTGCCCACTATGTTTTTTGTTAAACCTTCAACGGCACGAATTGATTTTTTACCGTCAGGTGCAGTCATAATCGGAAACAAGGTGTTAAGTTTTTCAACACTTGCTTTTGCAAATTTGTCGGGCAACATCAAAAAAGAATCGATTTGATAATCCGGAAAAATGGATTTGACGATATAAGATTGAAAAGCAATGTCGTACAAATACGGCAACCAATCGGTCTTAATTCCGCCTCCTCTTTCCGAATAGAAGCTTTGTTCGTCAACACCTTCAAAAACTTTTGATTTGACTTCTATGACTTCAATTTTTCTGTCATTTTTCACCAAAATATCGACACGAATAAAGAAATGATCGAGCAAAAATGCCGGTTCGTAAATGATTACATTTTTATTTTTCAAGAGTTCAGCCGTTTCTTGAAGTGCAATTTTCTTGTTCAGCGTTTCGATGTCGTGCCCGCCGGGGAAATAGGTTTTGGCTAATGCCCCAACTTGATGTCCGCCGTCGGCAAGCGATTGCAGAAAACTGTTTTCCTTTTTCGAGTCGTAATATTCTTTGTTTGTTGCAAAGAATAATTTTGCAGGACATTCCAATGCCAACTTGAAAAGCGATTTGGTCAGATGTTTCGGTTTTTGTATCATAATCAATTTTCTAAATCGGAAATATATTCAAGAAGATCGTATCCTATTTTAGTGATACCTTGTCGTGTTTCGTTTTTGCTGCTGACGTTTCCAAGTTGTTTCCGTCGAATGTCGTGATATGTTCCGGATTTCAACAAAATAAAATTCAAAGATTTTTTATCTTTTGTGATTTCGAAATATTTTTTCGCACCATCGAGAGCTTCCTTTATTTGCGAAATTTCTATCAGATATTTGATGTATTCGAAGAAGACACTAAATTCCGGAGTTTCTCCGATGTCGATTGATTTTTTGAATTTCTGTTCCCAAACAGGGACTTTTTCTGTTTCCTCCGATTCGCGAGTCGGAACATACATGTTAATAAAAAGGTGATATAACGTCATTTCTTTTTCCTCGCGTTTGTGTTTTGTAATTCCTATTTTTATATCGGCTTTATCGCTGATTCCGCTCTCGTTAACTGAAAGAATCGGACAATTGGCATCTTTGAACTCGTCATTATTATTCAAATTTTCCAAGTAAGTGATGTAATTTTTCCACAAACGGATAAAATTTTGAGATTCGGCATAAATAATCAAAAAAGCCACAGGATGCCCGACAGTGTCGTATTTGCGAAGAATTCGAATAATGTGATCACCGATTAATTTATTTTTCAATCCGCTCGATTTCACCCGCAAAGCTTCGAGAATCGAAAGCGGAGTTCCTTCTTTGTCGCGAATAATGAAATCGACCATGCCGGAGTCTTTTTTGCTTATTCCGCTGCGCGTCTGGTCGGTTACCATATAACCTTTATCGCGCAGAAAATCGGCAATGTTATCGTTGTGGTCGTCTTCTTTTTTGAACGAATATTTTCGTTCCGATAAACGAATCATTTTTTTGTACAAATCGACCAACAATTTTTCAGGGTCGAATTTCTCCGACGGAGAATCAACTTGATTAGTGTTGTTTGCAGGCGATGCCGGGTCTGCAGGAAATCCGTTGGTGTTATTAATTTGTTTGTTTTCTATATTTATAATAAACTGTTTTTGTTCTTCATTCGATTGATTTATTGCTGTGGTTTGATTGGTTTTCAAGTAATTAACTTCATCTTTCAAACTGTCGATAAATTGTTTTTGCTCATCGATTGTACTTTTGAGTAACAAAACTTTTTCGTAATATGTTCCGACTTTATCTTCCAAATATTTCTTTTCGTGATCGATATCCCGTACATTTTGGCGCAACTCAAATATTTCATATCGTTTCAGTTCATTGTTATCAATTAATTCTTTGATTTTTCCCGACGTGTTTTTCATATCATTCAAATAATCATGCAAATGATTTTGAATAACTTCAAACGAAATATTTTCGTCGGAATGTGTATATAATTTCAAACCTTCCGAATCATTTTCGACACGAATACGAACTTTCCGTCCGATTTTTGATTCCAAATAATTTGAAAATAAATCTATGTAATTTTGAAAAACATCTTTCCATTTGACAGCCGTTTCATCAATCGGATCTTTTCCGGAAATATTTTGAAAATCATTTTTGAACCCCGAATTTGTCGAATCCAAACCATTTTCATTTTTAGGTACCGAAAAAGAATGCGAAATATTAATTTTTTCCGAACCAAGCAGTGTCGTTCCGTTTGTTTTATTCGAGAGCTTGCTGTGTCCGTTTATCCCGTTAATTTCCGGTTTTTCGGTTGAGCCGAAGCAAAGAATTCCTCTTTTTGTGAACGATTCCAATTCGGCAGTCGGAATTGCATTCGCATGAAAATACACTTCGGCTAAATTTTCGTTTTCGCTGAAATTGTAATTCAAATATTTTACTTTATTAACTCCCAAATTGAAGTATTTCAGTTGTTTACAGTTTTTAATTTGTTCCGGAATATACGAAATCAAATTGTTTTCCAGATTCAAATAAATGAGCGAGTTAAGAAAGCCAATTTTGTTGGATAAGTAATGTAATTCGTTGTTTTGAGCATTCAAATAAATCAGATTTTTCAAACCGAAAATTTGATGCGGAAAAAACTTCGAATAGTTTTCGTCCATTATTAAATATCGCAGATTTTCAAGATTTTCAAGTCCGTCATAATCAACAATATTGTTTTTCGACAATTTTAAAACTTTTGCGTTTTTGAATCTCGACAATTTTTTGGGCAAGTGATATAATTTGCTGTTCGACAAATCAATAATTTGACTGTTTTCGTCAGCTTTTTGAAGATTTTCCAGCGTTACGGTTTGACAAGCATTCAAATCGTCTATTTCTTCCAGCGTTTCTTGAATTACGTTGTCGGGAACATTTTGAATCAAATTCGACATTGATTCAATTATTTGAAGGGGTATTTTCATTTTCAGTAAAAATTATTCTGTACTTTCCGGTAAACTTTTAACGGTATTCGTTATTTCAACATTAAAATTCTGTTTCAATATATTTGATGTTTTATTTTGAATAATTTTCAAATGATCGCTCGAAAGCGACTCAAAATAATTAATTTGAAACTGTAATCCTTGATTTTGTTGCTTATCCGAAAATTCGTTTTCCGCAAATGTCAATCTGTCGAAATATTCATTTAATTTTTCGGACAATGAATTTTTTTCTCTTAAAACCTCTCGAATCAATTGTTTTGATTTATAGTAATCAATATTTTTTTCCGTTAGATTTTCGGCAATTTCTAAAATTTCATCTGATGTATATTTCAGAAAATCAATATATTGTTTTATATAATGATTAATTTCTTTGATCCCGATTTTCGCTGATCTTTGTGTTATCAATTTCAAGCCCAATTTTGTTGATAAAATATCAAACGGTAGAAAATTTCCGGTGTTTTTTTCTACAAAATCCGGAAAATATATCAAATACTGTTGAAATGCGGTTTTGATTTCCTTCGGAATCTGCCATTCTACTTCATACGTTCTGTCGCTTGTTTTATTCAGATAAGAAAATAAATTTAGAGAACCGATATTTTGCAAATCGGGCATATCATCGAACGGATTGTCCTTAAAATAAAAACTTTGTAAATTTTTTAATTGTGTTAATTCGGAAGGTATTGATTTCAGTAGGTTTCCGTTTACGAAAAAACGCTTTAATTTCTTATAATTGACAATATTTTCATCAATTCCCGTAAGCTTATTATTTTCGATGTTCAAATATATCAACGAATTATTTTTATCGGACGAAAATTGGATTTGTTCAATTTCGTTATAACTCAAATTAAGATGTTTAATATTTGGGGCTCTCCAAAGTTCCGGATTAACAGTTTTTAAAACATTAAAACTAAGATCCAATTTTTGCAAATTCTTGCAATCGGAAATGTCGTCGGGCAATGATTTTATTCTATTTTTTTGAAGTATTAATCCCGAAAGCAGAGGCAATGATAGAAAAGCAGGTGGAAGTTGAGAAATCGAATTATCGGATAAATCAACAATAATCAGATTTTTCATCAATCCGACTTCATCAGTTATGTTATTTATCTGACAAGATTTTGCAATTAAAATATTTAAAGAATGAATTTGTTTTAAAATTCCAAGAGATTTGAATTTATTACCCGAAAGATTTAAAATTCTCAGATTTTTCATTTTGAGAACAAAATCCGGAATTTCAGTCAAGTTTTGATTCGATAAATCCAACTGTTGTATTGTGTCAATTTCAAAAAAATCGGCACTGTTTCCGAAACTTACATTTTCCTTAGAAATGTTTTTACAAATCTTCAAACTGCTTAATATCAGGTCTTTATTCTCTGATTTTATTTTTTCAGAACATTTAATAAAATATTCTGCCAAGTCTTTGATTCGGGGCATTTGACTATATTTCGTTAAACAAAGTGTTATATAGTTTACAAATATATATATAAATGATTCAATTTTAAAAGTTTAGATAGAATAAAGTTATCAACAATTTACTTTGTGTTGATTTTAAACTAACAAATGGTTCTATTTACCATTAATTTGCAGGCTATTGAGGAAACTAAAGATGCAAAAGATCGTGTTGCAAATTGATTTTGCCTTTGACGAGAAAAGTAGTTTTGCCCGTTCTTTTTTTGGGCAAAGTGCTTTTTGAGGAAATGGGAAATGGGGTGCTTGGGATAGTTGAATCTCCATTTGAATTTTTCAAATATTATTATAAACAATAAACAGGATTTAATTAATGTGATATTGATTTTGAAAAATAATATTCTTTGTCTATTGTTATTCTTCGGTATTGATACCTTTTTTAGTATATTTGTGCAGTTTTTTTTAATTAATGATACCTATTAAAGTGTTTCGCATGTGTTTCAGATGACTCCAATTTAATGACAAGCAACTTATTGAATCACTGTACGTAATAAAAAAATATTTATATTCGTTTCCGTATCACAAATAGAAAACCGCAAATAATTGATTTTGAATTATTTGCGGTTTTTCGTTTTTAAATTATCTCTAATTTTAACAGGATTTCTGCTTAGACTTTATAAAAAAAATCGTTAAAATCCTTAAAATCAGGATTTTATAATTTTAACTTAGTTGAAGTCGTGTCTATTGTAAATCAAATTGATAATTTTTTATTATCAAATTCCGACTTTCTATACTTCGTTATATTTTTATATCTAACAGAATATTAGCAATTTACAGATATTATGTCTCGCAAAGACACTAAGTCGCAAATTGTTTAATATCAGCATTTTTGCGTGCTTTGCGACTTTGCGAGATAAAAAAATACCGAACTATTAACTTTTGATTCGCATTATTAATATAATTTATCTGATGAATTTAATCATTAACAATTAATTAATTGACTTTCAACACATCGGCAATTGCTTTTTTGAATGTTTCTTTCGGAAGTGCTCCGACAGCCATTTGCGGTTGTCCTTCTTTGGGAACAAAAAGCAAAGACGGAATGCTTTGTATGCCAAACATTGCAGCCAAATTGCGTTCGTCTTCGGTGTTGATTTTATAGATATTGATTTTTCCGTCGTATTCTTGTTGCAATTCCTCCAAAATAGGGGCAACCATTTTACACGGACTGCACCAATCGGCGTAAAAATCGATCATGCAAGGAAGTTCGCCTTCAAATTTCCAGTCTTTATTTGCTTCGAAATTGAATACTTTTTCTTTAAAACTTTGTTCTGTTAAAAATTCTACGAGTGCCATGGGATTTGATTAAATGATAAATAAAATTGAAAAATTATTGAACTCTGTATTGGTAAACGATAAATTCCCCAAACCGAATTTTGAAATTACAAATTGCGTACCGTCATTTTTTTTTTGCAAAAGAAGCGATTTTTTTTAATTTTCAAGTCATTTCGACAGATATTTTCATTCATTCACATATTTCAATATGTCATTAAGTCCGAAATTGCTAAATCTTGTTTTCAGTTTCCGTTTTAATTCGATAAATTGTACTTTTGCCTCTCAAATTTGATACAAAACGCAAAAACAAGGTGAACGAATATCTAAAAAATCCTATTTTTAAAATAATTTCAGAAACAGCAGATTCACTCGGCGTTAAAGCCTTTGTAATCGGCGGATTTGTTCGCGATTGCATTCTCAATCGTTCGGATAAAGACATTGATATTGTTGTACTCGGAAGCGGCATTGATTTGGCAAAAGCTGTTGCAAAAAATATCAAAAACAAACCGCAAGTTACTGTATTTAAACGTTTTGGAACGGCTTCGCTGAAATTTCGGGACGCAGATATCGAATTTGTCGGCGCACGGAAAGAATCCTATTCACCCGATTCGCGAAAACCGATTGTGGAAAACGGAACTTTGGAAGACGATCAAAATCGCCGCGATTTTACGATTAATGCAATGGCAATAAGCCTCAATAAAGAAACTTACGGTCAATTAACCGACCCTTTCGGCGGACTGAAAGACATCGAAAACAAATTGATTCGCACGCCGCTCGACCCCGACATCACCTTTTCAGACGACCCTCTGCGAATGATGCGGGCCGTTAGATTTTCAACACAACTTGGTTTCGAAATTGCCAACGAAACGTTCGATTCTTTGAAAAAAAATAAAGACCGACTGAAAATTGTTTCCAAAGAACGTATTGCAGATGAATTGAATAAAATCATTCTCTCGCCGGTGCCTTCTATGGGTTTTTTGTTGTTGGACAAAGCCGGATTTTTGGAAATTATTTTCCCGGAATTATTGAATTTAAAGGGTGTTGAAGAACTTGCAGGGCAATTTCATAAAGATAATTTCTATCATACTCTAAAAGTTTTAGATAATATTGCCCCAAAAACCGATAATTTGTGGCTGCGTTGGGCTGCCATTTTGCACGACATCGGAAAACCGGCGACCAAAAAATTTATTGATGGCATTTGGACTTTTCATGCACACGAATTTGTTGGCAGTAAAATGGTTACGCAAATTTTTAGAAACATGAAACTGCCGATGAACGAGAAAATGAAGTATGTCGAAAAATTGGTACGACTTCATTTACGCCCAATCGCTTTGGTGAGTGAAGAAGTTTCGGATTCTGCCCTGCGTCGCCTGCTGTTTGATGCCGGAGATGAAACCGAAGATTTGATGACACTTTGCGAAGCGGATATAACTTCGAAAAACGAAGAAAAAGTAAAACGATTTCTTGAAAATTTCAGAATTGTTCGCCAAAAATTAAAAGAAGTAGAAGAAAAAGATAAAGTCCGAAATTGGCAGCCGCCAATCACCGGTGATTTGATAATCAGCACTTTCAATATGAATCCGAACAAAGACATTGGCATTATTAAAGATGCCGTGAAAGATGCAATTTTGGACGGAATTATCGAAAATACATACCAAGCGGCTTTTGAATTAATGCTTCGAGAAGCCGAAAAATTAGGTTACAAACAAATTGATAAAAATGGAAAATAAAGAAAGATTAATTATCACCGAACACTTGTTTTCGGAGCACAAAAGCACTGTTTTGGCGGCTTTGGCAACAGTGAAAGTAAAAGGCGATGCCGAATTGCTGAAATCGGTGATTCAACTCCTTCATTTGTCTGACAACCAATCGATTAAATCCGAAATTAACGATATTTTATGCTCTTTGAAGCAGATTTCTGCAGTTCCTATTTTGATTGAGGCTTTACAAAATGTGAATTATATAACTATTCGTAAAGAAATATTGACGGGTTGCTGGATGTCCGGCTTGGTTTTCAGGGATTCGCTCTCAGTTTTTGTTGATATTTTTTTAGAAACTGACTTTTTGACAGCTTTTGAGGCATTTACTGTTATAGAAAATTGCTTCGTCCTCGAAAACCAACAAGCCTCAACTCTTGAAATCGAAAAAATGAACAATGCCTTTTCGACCATTAATTCAGATAAAAAACAGATATTCAATGATTTATTGAAAATTCTTGAAGCGGGACCACTAAAAATAGAATAATATTTTCTCTAAATAGTGTTTGCAAGAAAACGTGCAAGAGTTTGAATATTAATGAATTATGTAACAATTTGCGTATGAATAACTCTGTGCACCTCTGTGTTTTACTCCGTGTAACTCTGTGATACAAACGTTATTTTATTGTTACACAGAGTTTTTTCACGGAGTTACACAGAGTTTCCGGGAAAAATTCTGCTTGCAATATTATTGTATCGCACAATATAAAAGCGAATTACGAGTTTTCTTTCAGACACTAAATAGAAATTTTAAAATACCTGAAAATTTGAGCAAATACACACAAATACTGACAAAATACTGGGGCTATTCCGAATTTCGAGCGTTGCAGGAAGATATTATCCAATCGGTAGGCGATGCCGGAAAAGATACTCTGGGATTACTGCCCACCGGCGGCGGGAAATCGATTATTTTTCAGGTTCCGGCTTTGGCTGCCGAAGGTATTTGTTTGGTTATCACACCGCTCATTGCTTTGATGAAAGACCAGGTTGAAAATCTTGAAAAAAGAGGCATTAAAGCCGCTGCAATTTATTCGGGAATGAGTACCCGCGAAATCGATATCACTCTCAACAATGCTGTTTACGGAGCTTACAAATTTTTGTACCTTTCGCCCGAACGTCTTGCGACTCCAATTTTCATTGCCCGGGTCGCCGATATGAAAATTAATCTGATTGCTGTGGACGAAGCTCATTGCATTTCGCAGTGGGGCTACGATTTCCGCCCGTCATATCTGAATATCGCCGAATTACGAAAATTTCTACCCAAGGTGCCATTTCTTGCTTTAACAGCCACGGCCACACCGGAAGTTGCCGATGATATTCAGGAAAAATTAGGTTTTCGCGAAAAAAATCTGTTTCAAAAAAGTTTTGAACGAAAAAATCTTGTCTATATCGTTCGTAATGTTGAAGATAAAAATAAACATCTGCTAAAAATAACCAATTCGGTGCCGGGTTGCGGAATTGTATATGTAAGAAATCGAAAAAAAACTTTTGATACAGCCAAGTTTCTGAACGAAAACGGCATTTCTGCCGATTATTATCATGCGGGAATCGACCCAAAACTCAAAGATTGGAAACAAGACCAATGGAAACAAAACAGAACCCGTATCATAGTATCCACCAATGCTTTCGGTATGGGAATTGACAAACCCGATGTACGCTTTGTTGTACATCTTGATTTGCCCGATTCGGTCGAAGCATATTTTCAGGAAGCCGGACGCGGCGGCAGAGATGAAAAAACAGCCTACGCAGTGCTTTTGTATTCGGACAGCGACAAAGTGAATATCGAAAGGCGAATGCGTTCGGCATTTCCTGAACGAGAGGATATAAAAAAGGTTTATTATTCGCTTTTTAATTACTACGAAATCGGTATCGGACAAGGCAAAGGCGAAACTAAAGCTTTCAATATCCGCGATTTTTGCTCAAAATTTCATTTATCAATTTCATTGGTTTTCAGTAGTATCAAATTTCTTCAAAACGAATCGTACATCGATTTTACGGAAGACGATTTTGCACCGACCAAAATATTTTTCGACATCGAACGCGACAATTTGTATAAATTTCAGGTTGCCAATGCCAAATTCGATAATTTTATCAAACTTGTGCTGAGAACTTACACCGGAATTTTCTCAAATTTTGTTAGCATCGACGAAGAATATCTTGCCAAACAAGCCAATGTCGATTTGCTGACAATTACGGCGTATCTTAAAAAATTAGAAGAAGCGGGCATCATCAAATATGCTCCGCAGCGAAAAACGCCATTTATTTATTTTGCCGAAGAACGTTTAGATGAAAAAAATCTTCGCTTGTCGCCCGAAAACTACGAACATCGAAAAATCCGCTACTCAAAACGTATCGAAGCCATGGTTCATTATGCCGAAAGCACCGCCAAATGCCGAAGCCAAATACTGCTGAGTTATTTTGGCGAAAACAATACATATCGTTGTGGGCAATGTGATGTTTGCAAACGCCGTAATGAGTTGGATTTAAGCAATTACGAATTTGATATAATTCTTTCGGATATAAAAAAAATCTTGTATGTTTCGGAAAAATCACTTGCCGAAATCATAAATTTATTGAAATTCGATGAGCAAAAGGTCGTTAAAGTCGTTCGTTGGCTTTTGGATAATGAGAAAATTGAATATACCGAAAGCAAAAATCTGCATTGGGTTTCCTCGTAATTATTTTTCTTTGATAAAATACAACAAATTATCTTCAACCAAGTAAAACAAAGGCACAATTTGCACTTTTGGATATTTATTTCGTAAACGTTGAGCTTCGCCGATAATAAAATCTTTTTCGTCTTCGATTTCGTGCATCGGTGCATAATTCATAAAATGTTGTTCGGCTTGTTCCCGCTGCCAACCTGCTGTATTGACCAGTCCATCGACAAACTCATTTTTTCTGGAAACTAAATTCGACATGGCACAATGATTGTGCCCTATCAATGCAATTTGGGCAACGTGCCCAATGGCTATGGCATACGAAACTTTAAATTCGCTGTATCGCAAATTTGCTCCGCCCGAGCGTATGATGTATGCAAAATTATCGGGTATATGAATGTGCTTGCGATTATCCATGCACATTCCGATGAGTATTTCGGCATTAATATAAGTATCGAAAGGGCGATTTAAATTGTGGTATTCTAATAATTTACAAACAGGCGTATTTTTATATTCCGCCAAAATATCTTCGGATTTTTCTATTTTTATCAAACGTTCCATTCACTATTTTTTTATAATTTTGTTCTGTTGAAAAATCAATAACAATGCGGTGTTTTGAAAATGATAGTTTATAATTCTAAAAATTAAAATAGTAATTTAAATTTAATGGCTCTTCGTCAAAACAATGGTTCGTTAAAAATTACAAAAGTTTAATTATATTATACGTTATGCATTTAATTATCAGATGTTTGTGTTTGAAAGTAAAGATTTTGTAATTTCCTGTTTATTAAAAGAATAAAAATATTTACAGAACTATTGTCAAAAAGTGTGGGTAAATTGAAGATGCCTTAAAGATAAGATGTTTATTGTCTGTTAGTTAATTCAACTTTGACAAATTTAAAACACAGAGAATTAATTTATTACATACATTTTAACTTATTCCGATTTTTTTCTCAAATACAATTAATATGATTTCAGTTTTGAGAATCCACAGAATTTCACATAGAATAAAACCGTTTTGCGGTTTTAAAAACTCAGTGTCCTCTGTGTGTCCTCTTACAGCTTTGGCTTGAAAACCGATTTTTAAATATTGAATAGCAATCTATGAGTTCAGTTTAAAAAGTCATAAAGTAGAAAGTTTATAAAGTTATAGTACTGAAAATAAGGACTTTAAGTCAAATTTACATCTTTACATAAATTACTGATTATGAACAATTTTACACTTTTCACTTTCAACATTTATACCTTTTATACTCGGCTCATCTATTTCTTAGCGTAACAAAATTTCTCTGTGTTAAAACTAATCTGTTAAAGTAGAATTAAGTGCCATAAAATAATCAAATCTTATATTATTCTTAAAAATAAGTTCTAAATACTTTAAATTCAGATAATTATATGCTTATCTTTAAAATTTACCCACATAAAATGACGAAGAACCTTTTTTGTTTATAAAAAAAAATTACGGCTTAAAGTCCGTATTTTTTTAAAAAAGAGTTTAATACTCATCTTCGTTAAAGAAGAAATCGTCCTTACTTGGGTAATCGGGCCAAATATCCTCGATGCTTTCATATATTTCACCTTCATCTTCAATTTCTTGCAGATTTTCGATAACTTCGAGCGGAGCTCCGGAACGAATGGCAAAATCTATTAATTCATCTTTTGTTGCGGGCCACGGCGCATCTTCCAATTTTGAAGCCAATTCTAATGTCCAATACATATCGAAAAATGTTATATTAGTTATAATTTCTTATTTCTGCAAATATATAAAAAAAATGAAACTACCGTATAAATTTAAAATTATTTTTGTTTTTTTTATAACATTCCATGTGGTTGATATACATATATATGAGTTTGGTATAAAAAGCTCAAATTTTGGAATCAGAGTCGCAAAGCGGTTATCTAATTAACTGTTTTACAGTATTTTGATGACAAAAAATTTTGCATATATAACCGCTATGCGACTTTTTAAACTGAACTCATATTTTATTTCGGCTACATATTTTTGCGACAGCAAAACCGCACATTTAGCGGGCTTTGTAACGTATTTTTACTTGTATCGAATAATCATATTCTTTTGTGATTTGCCAAAATCATGGACGTTTCATTATACAAATTGGAATTTGTTAAATTGCAGAATATCAATAAATAAACAATTTTTATGAATTTACAATTCTTTGAAAATTAAGTTTTTATATTTACTGCGAAACCTCAGTTATTAATTGTTAATCAATTTTTTAAAATCAATCGTTTGCCCGAATACAAAACAAATTGCATCTTTGTATTTGTGAACGATTCAATAACATACGCCGATATTATTCTTCCCTTGCCCCTGCCGCAACTTTTTTCGTATTCCGTGCCGGCGGAATTTGTTTCGGAAATTGCTGTCGGAAAGCGTGTTGTGGTTCAATTTGGGCGAAAAAATTTCTACACCGGAATCGTTAGGAAAATACATTCCGAAAAACCTATATACACCACAAAATCAATATCTTCCGTTCTCGATTCGGTGCCGATTATCACCGACAAAATGTTTCGATTCTGGGAATGGACAGCCGATTATTATTTGTGTCCTTTGGGCGAAGTTTACAAGGCTGCATTGCCTTCGGGAATGAAGCCCGAAAGCGAAACTTTGCTCACCGGAAACGACGATTTTTCGGATTTCGAAATAACCGAAAAAGAAGAATTGGTTTTGGGATTGATAAAACAAAGCAAAAAGCTGAATATAAACGAATTGCAAAACAAAACAGAATTTAATGTTTTGCCTGTCGTAAAATCTCTTATCGACAAAGGTGCAATTGAAGCATCTGAAAAAATGCGGCAGACTTTCAAACCGAAAAAAGAAAATTTTATCAGACTTTCGGATAAACTAAATTCCGATATCGAAGTTGCCGAAGCACTCGAGTCGCTGAAACGTGCTCCCAAACAAGCCGAACTGCTGATGAGTTTTATGTTGATGAGCAAATACGGCAGCGATAAATTCGAAGGATTGAAACCTTTTGTCGAAATAAAACGTACTGATTTTTTGGCACACGCAGAAGCCTCGCCTGCAAGTCTCGACGGACTTCTGAAACGCGAATATCTCGTTTCGGAATCGAAAGAAATCGGGCGATTGAACGAAAAAAAGACTGCCGAACTTCAAATGAAAGATTTGAACGAATATCAAGTCGCCGCTTTCGACGAGATTCAGAAACAATTCGAGCAAAAAGATACCGTTCTGCTGCACGGAGTTACCTCGTCGGGCAAAACAGAAATCTACATTCGCCTGATAGACGAGCAAATCCGAAAAGGCAAACAAGTATTGTATCTTTTGCCGGAAATCGCTCTTACAACTCAAATAACAGGTCGCTTAAAAACCATTTTCGGTGATAAAATCGGCATTTATCACTCCAAATTTAACGATTCGGAACGTGTCGAAATTTGGAATAATTTGGAAGCCGAAAATTCAAATAACAAAGCGTATCAGATTATTTTAGGCGTTCGCTCATCAATATTTTTACCGTTTTCAAATTTAGGCTTGATAATTGTTGATGAAGAACACGAAAACACTTTCAAGCAATTCGACCCTGCACCTCGCTACAATGCTCGCGATTTGGCTGTTGTTTTGGCACAAATTCACAAAGCAAAAGTACTGCTCGGAACTGCTACGCCTTCGATTGAAAGCTATTTCAACGCCAAAGCAGGAAAGTACGGATTTGTTGAATTATTGAATCGTTATCAAAACATCGAACTGCCCGAAATTATTACAGCCGACACTTCGGAAGCACGTCGCAAAAAGCAAATGAAATTGCATTTTACACCGATTTTATTTAACGCCGTCGATGAGGCTTTGAAAAAAGGCGAACAAGTGATTTTGTTTCAAAACCGGCGTGGATTTTCGCCCTCGGCAGAATGCGAAACCTGCGGCTGGGTGCCGAAATGCGAGAATTGCGAGGTCAGCCTTACGTATCACAAACATTCAAATCAGCTCACGTGCCATTATTGCGGCTACGGCTACGAAATGCCGCACACTTGTAAAGCCTGCGGCGATACGGCTTTGCGTACAAAAGGTTTTGGTACGGAACGTATCGAAGAAGAAATTGCCGAACTGTTTCCCGCAGCACGCACGGCACGCATGGATACGGACACGACACGCAACAAAAATTCCTTTCAACGAATGATTAACGATTTTGAAGAACACAATATCGACATACTTATCGGTACTCAAATGGTTTCCAAAGGCTTGGATTTTGATAAAGTGAGCGTGGTGGGAATTATGAATGCCGATAATCTGCTTAATTTTCCGGATTTCAGGGCTTATGAAAGAAGTTTTCAATTGATGATGCAAGTCAGCGGACGTGCGGGACGCAAAGGAAAACAAGGAAAGGTGATTTTGCAAACCGGCGACCCTAAAAATGCGGTTATACAATATATTAAAACAAATAATTATCAAGCACTTTTTCAATCGGAACTTGCGGTTCGCAAAAATTTCAAATATCCGCCTTTTTTCCGCCTGATTGTTATTTCGTTGAAACACAGCGATTATAAAATGGTAAACGAAGCATCGGAAAAAACGGCAGAACTCTTGCGTCAAATTTTCGGAAATCGTGTTTTGGGTCCCGAATATCCGCTTGTATCGCGCATTCAGAATAAATACATCAAAAATATCATGCTCAAAATCGAGCGTGATAAATCGGCACCGCAGGCAAAAAAATATCTGACAGATTCTGTTAATATTATCAAAAGCCATGAAAAATATAAAAGTGTGGTGATTTCGATAAATGTTGATCCGATGTGATTTTGCACGAGTATTTTTTTTAGTAAAATACATTTAATTAGGGGTTTATATATTCCAATAGTTCGGTAAAATGTGAAAAGATGAAAATTAGAAAATGTGTAAATTATTGATTTATAATTATTTATTTGATAAATATTTTATTTTATATTACATTGATTATCAAATATATAAAATTTATACCGAAGTGTTGAATGGAACAAAATTATTTTTAATTTATAAAAAGTAAGCATGCCGTTAAGTTGGAACGAAATAAAATCACGAGCAATTAAATTCTCAAAAGAATGGGAAACCGAAACAAAGGAACATGCCGAAGCGAAATCGTTTTGGGACGGTTTTTTTGATGTGTTTGGTATTGGTCGCCGCAGAATTGCGAGCTTTGAAGAGCCTGTAAAAAAATTGGGCAACCGACAAGGATTTATCGACTTATTCTGGAAGGGAAATTTAATTGTTGAACACAAATCGAAAGGACTCGATTTAGACAAAGCCTATCAACAAGCCATTGATTATTTCCCCGGATTAAAAGAAGCCGAATTGCCGAAATATATTTTGGTTTCCGATTTTGAGCGTTTCCGATTGTATGATTTGGACGAAAACCATCAACACGAATTTTTACTTTCTGAACTTCACCAAAACATTAAATTATTTGGCTTTATTGCCGGTTATCAGAAAATCACAATCCGCGATGAAGACCCGATAAATATAAAAGCCGCCGAAAAAATGGGCAAGTTGCACGACTTGCTCAAAGAAAACGGTTACGATGGTCATGAATTGGAAATTTATTTAGTTCGCTTGCTTTTTTTACTTTTTGCCGATGATACAGGAATATTTGAAAAAGATATATTTTGGGATTTCGTTGAAAATCATACAGCCGAAGACGGCTCAGACCTTGCTAATAAATTAGCACAACTCTTTCAGGTGCTTAATAAACCGCAGGATAAACGTCTGAAAAATCTCGATGAAATTTATACCCAATTCCCATACATAAATGGAAAACTTTTTGAAGAAAACCTCAGTATTGCATCGTTTGATACGCAAATGCGAAATATTTTGCTCGAAAGTTGCGGTTTGGATTGGGGCTTAATTTCACCTGCAATTTTCGGTTCGTTGTTCCAAAGTATTATGGACAAAACTTCCCGAAGAAATTTGGGTGCACACTACACCAGTGAAAAAAATATTCTGAAACTCATAAAACCTTTGTTTTTAGACGAACTTTGGGCTGAATACGAAAAGGTAAAGGGAAACTCAAAACAATTAGCCGAATTTCATAAAAGTTTGGGCGAACTCAAATTCCTCGACCCCGCTTGCGGTTCGGGCAACTTCCTGATAATTGCTTATCGTGAACTCAGAAAATTAGAACTTGCCATTTTAGATACAACCTATAAAGGCGAGCGTGTAACCAGCATTGAGCAGGTTATTTGGATAGACGTTGACCAATTTTACGGAATAGAAATTGATGAATGGGCAGCACGAATTGCCGAAGTTGCCATGTGGCTGATAGACCACCAAATGAATATGCAAATATCCGAACGTTTCGGCAGCTATTTTGTGCGTATTCCGCTCAAAAAATCGGTAAATATCGTAAATGCAAACTCATTGCAAACCGATTGGCAAAGTTTACTTAATCCAATAAATACTTATGATATTGTTGTAAAACACGCTAATATATATGTAGTTAACGAACCAACAGTAGAATATGGTAATGTAAATGTAAAAACCGAAAGTTTCAAAATCCATCAAGGAGAACCGCCACAACCGCAAAGCCAAATCAAGTATGATTATATTTTTGGTAATCCGCCGTTTATAGGCAAACAATTACAAAACGAACAGCAAAAAGCCGATTTAGAAAAAGTTACGTTTGGTATTCATGGTGCAAATGTATTGGATTATGTGGCTTGTTGGTATCTGAAAGCGGCAAAATACATACAAGGCACAAAAATTAAAGCGGCTTTTGTTTCGACCAATTCCGTTTCGCAAGGCGAACAAGTGGGAATACTTTGGAATGAAATGTTTAACAGATATAAAATTAAAATCCATTTTGCACATCGCACTTTTCGTTGGGACAACGAGGCAAAAGGAAATGCAGCCGTTCATGTAGTCATAATCGGTTTTGCAAATTTTGATACCACTAATAAATTACTGTTTGATTACGAAGATATTAAAGCAGAAGCACACGAAGTAAAAGTTAAAAATATAAATCCGTATTTGATTGAGGGAAATGATATTGTGTTGTCGAAACAACGTAAAAGTATTTGCAATGCAAAACCAATATCATTTGGCAGTATGCCAAATGATGGCGGTCATTATTTATTTACAGATGACGAAAAGGTAGAATTTTTGAAAATTGAGCCCAAAGCAGAACCCTATATAAAACCGATGCTAAGTGCAAGGGAATTTTTGAACAATCAAAAGCGTTGGTGTTTATGGTTAGTTGGAATTTCGCCCGGTGAATTGAGACAATTAAAAGAAGTAAGCAAAAGAGTTGATGAAGTAAGAAAATTAAGAGAAAGCAGCACACGAGAAGCAACTCAAAAATTAGCAGGATTTCCCGCTTTATTTGGGGAAAACAGGCAACCCGAAACTGATTATATTTTAATTCCAAGAGTTAGTTCCGAAAACAGGAAATATATTCCTTTTGGATTTTTCTCAAAAGATATAATTGCCGGCGATACATGCCTAACAATTCCAACTGCAACGCTTTACGATTTTGGTATGCTCACTTCCGAAATGCATATGGCTTGGGTAAAATATACATGCGGCAGATTAAAAAGTGATTTCAGATATTCAAACGAAGTGGTTTACAACAACTACCCCTTCCCAAAAGAAGTAAGCGACAAACAAAAAGAACGAGTTGAGAAAGCAGCACAAGCGGTTTTAGATGCACGCTTAAAATTTCCCGATAGCAGTTTAGCCGATTTATACGACCCTTTGGCAATGCCGCCCGATTTGGTAAAAGCTCACAAAGAGCTGGACAAAGCCGTTGATTTGTGTTATCGTTCGCAAGCGTTTACAAATGAACGTGCTCGGATTGAGTTTTTATTCGATTTGTATAGTCAATATGTTGCGCCATTGCAGGCTGAAATGGATAAACAAAGTAAGAAAATGAAGAAAAAGAAATAACAAATTTTATAATATAAAACAACAAAAAACAATCATTTTAAAATAAATTTACCTATGAAAAAAAACGTAAAAATATCAATTTTATTAAGTCTGATTTTTATCGGCATTTCGTGCGGCACTTCAAATTTAACGCTCGATGTGATGAAACCGGCTCAAATCAGTATTCCGCAAAATGTAATATTGACAACTTAAAAAAAGATTAATTTTGCGTTTCAATAATTAGATTAAAATGATTGAAAAAGAAATAAATAAAACAGAATATATTGAATTGTTGAACTCAATTAAAGTTCAAATACATCAAGCTCAAATTAAAGCTGCATTATCTGTTAATAGTGAATTGATTAACTTGTATTGGGAAATAGGCAAATCCATTGTCGAAAAGCAAGAAATTAAGAATTGGGGGAATTCTGTTGTTGAAAAACTTTCAAACGATTTGAATAATCAATTGGAAAATGTGACCGGTTTTTCAAGAACCAATTTATTTGCAATGCGGCAGTTTTATCAATTTTATAAATCGCACAGTGAAAAAATCCCACAGCTTGTGGGACAAATCCCTTGGGGACATAACCGCTTAATATTAACCAAAATAAAGGACGTTGAGCAAGCTCTTTTTTATATTCAAAACACCATTGAAAACGGTTGGTCTCGCAATATTCTTGAATTGCAGATAGAAAGCAAATTATTTGAACGACAAGGAAAATCGGTAACGAATTTTCAAAATACATTGCCAAATCCACAATCCGACTTGGCTAAACAAACCTTAAAAGACCCATATATTTTTGATTTTCTAACCTTAGAAAAAGGAGTACACGAATTAGATATTGAAAGGCAATTAGTAGCCCATGTAACGAAATTTCTACTTGAACTTGGAAAAGGTTTTGCATTTATCGGCAGACAATATGAGCTTAATATTGGAAACAAAACACGTTATCCGGATTTGTTGTTTTATCATATTAGATTAAGATGTTTCGTAGTAATTGAATTAAAAGGCGGAGAGTTTGAGCCGGAATTTGCCGGTAAAATGAATTATTATCTTTCGGCAGTTGATGATATATTGAAAGCCGAAACAGACAATCCAACAATTGGTATAATTCTTTGTAAATCAAAAGATAAAATTGACGTAGAATATGCTTTGCGAGATTTTGGAAAACCAATCGGAGTAAGTAATCTTACAATAACCGAAATTATTCCAAATAACTTGCAGTCGGAATTGCCAACTGTGAAACAGATTGAATATGAATTAACAAACAACTCAATAAATTAGTAAAACAGTGTATAATACATAAAACAACAAAAACAATCATTTTAAAATACATTTTCCTATGAAAAAAATCACCAAAATCTCGTTTGTATTGAGTTTTATAATCATCGCTGCATCTTGCGGCACTTCAAATTTAACGCTCGATGTGATGAAGCCGGCTCAAATCAGTATTCCGCAAAATGTGAAAACCATTGCGGTTGTAAATCATTCGGTTCCCAAAAATAAATGGACAGATATTATTGAAGGACTTCTCACCGGTGAAGTTTTGGAGCAAGACAAAAAAGGCAAAGAAGAGGCTTTGCGCGGATTGATCAATAAAATGGGGCAATCTAATCGTTTTGTGGTTATCAATACAGCCGAATTTTATGAAGGTTCGGGTTCTGTTACCGGAAAAACTTTCCCAAACCCTTTGGAATGGCGAATTGTGGAACAAATCTGCAAAAAATACAAGGCAGATGCGGTTTTGTGTCTCGAAAATTTCGATTCGGATTATATTGTTACAAATTTTCAAAAACAAGTCGATAAAGACGGAGGAAAGGTAACGGAATACTGGGCAAAAGGTGTCGGAGCAATTAATATCGGCTTTCGCATGTACGACCCGCGCATTAAATCCATTATCGACCAACAACAATTCGATTTTACCAAAACATGGCAAGCACAAGGAAGTAATCCCGGCGATGCTGTGGCTCATCTCATTCTCAAATCACAAGCTGTTTACGCTGCGGCTTATGCAGCCGGCGAAGATTATGCGTACAGAGTAACGCCGCTTTATGTTACAGTAAACAGAATGTACTATCACAAAGGAAAACAAAGTAACGACATTGCTGCCGGTGCACGACAAGCAGCCGTAAACGAGTGGAACGATGCCATTAACACGTGGCAAAATGCGTTGAACAGTCCGCATAAAAAAGACCCGGGACGAGCGGCTTATGATATTGCAGTTGGTTATGAAGTGTTGGGAAACCTCGAATTAGCTTTGGAATGGGCAAAAAAAGCATACACGAAATACGGAAACAATCAAGCTCAGGAGTATGTTTATATTCTGGAACGACGCATTAACGACCAAAAATTATTAGACGACCAAATGGGAAAATAATCAAAAGATATTATTTTACCGTTTGTTGTGTCAATTTTTTAATGTGTTGATATGCTGATTGTACATAATTCCAAACCGTTTAAGTAGAATTAAAAATCGAAAAATGAGCAAACCCGATTCCAAAATTTTAAAATATAAAAAATTATAGTACTTTTGAAAATATTAACTCCTAAAAAAGAAAAATTATGCTCGATGAAGCCTACGATCTTGTTGTTAAATTTTATTCTTTATTAAAAGAAGGCAATTATGCCGCAATTCCGGCTTTAATGGATGAAACGTTGTTGGAACGGACTGCCGCCGACCAGCTCATTCAAATTTTTCGGTCGAAAATGGAAGAATCCGGTCAATTGATGACCCATAAAATGGAAAAAGTCATCGGAAGCCAAACCAATAACGGTCTCAATTTGGCAAAAGCACTTTTCACGGTTGATTATTGGAAAAAAGGTCAGATTTTCGAATATTTCGAAATGGTTTATCTCGACAATCAATACAAAATCTACATGTACGAATACAGTCCGAAACGCAGTAGTGTCGCCAAGGATTTAGATTCGTATCTTGTGTAGAACAATTTTTTTACGGAAAAATATTTGAAAAGCTGCGATGCTTTCCATATTGCCTAACCCCCAAAAATGAGCTTGGTTGCTACGACTTTCCAAATAAAAAGTAACCGGGGTGATATTTACAAATAAAGAAACCGTATCATAACAAACTGATACGGTTTTTTTTATATTTGTGGAATTATTGAACACCTTTCAAAACAAAATTTGGACTACAAATATAAAAACGAGATGCACGCCAACGAAATTGCAGTTCTCCCGTATTACATTGCAAATCTGAATATTGAATATACATTCCGCCAAAAAATGGGCTATCATGCCGATTTTAAAAACATTTGTTTTGTTGATACGCTCGACAATGTGGCTGCACTTGGTTACGAGGGCAAAATGGGAAGTATATTCGGTTTCAGTTCCGAAAACTCCGAACGCATAAAAAACCAGAACCAACGTAAAATATCGGTTATTATTGGTAATCCACCGTATAATGCAAATCAGCAAAACGAAAACGACAACAATAAAAACCGAACTTATTTAGAAGTTGATAAACGAATTAAAGACACATATATCAAAAACTCAACTGCCAAAAAAACAAAACTTTATGATATGTATTCCCGCTTTTTTCGTTGGGCATCGGATAGGGTGGATAAAAACGGAATCATTGCATTTATTACAAATCGTTCGTTTATCGACAGTCGAACTTTTGACGGTTTTAGAAAATCACTTTCAGAAGAATTCGACCATATTTATATCGTAGATACAAAAAGCGATGTACGTGCAAATCCGAAAATTGCCGGAACAACCCACAATGTTTTCGGAATACAAACAGGCGTTGCGGTTATGTTTCTGATAAAAACGGAAGAAAATAAATGAACAACAAATTAAAAGACAGAAAAACGCCTCGGTTACAAACGTGGGATTACCGTTGGGCTGCATCGTATTTTATCACAATTTGCACCAAAAACAGATTGCACTATTTCGGAAAAATTGAAAATGCCGAAATGAAATTGTCCAACATTGGTGTTATTGCCGATATATTATGGTATGAAATTAAAAATCATGCAAAAAATATTGAATTGGGCGAATTTGCCGTTATGCCGAACCATATTCACGGAATTATTGTGATTACAAATTTTGACGATTCCGATACGAACGTAGGGACAGGGCATGCCCTGTCCCTACAATCCGAACAATCCGAACAATCCGAAAAATCCGAAAATATTACGGGGCAAAACCGTTTTCAAAATATTGGAAAAAATTCGGTATCGTCAATAATCGGGTCGTATAAATCGGCGGTAACAAAACATGCACACCGCTTGGGATACCAATTTGAATGGCAAACACGGTTTTACGACAATATAATTCGCAACACGGAATCGTATGAATTCATTACGGAATACATAACAAACAATCCGGCTAAATGGCAGGAAGATAAATTTTATTCAGAATAACTGTACCGTTACGACAAATCGGGCAACCGCCTCGAAAATATTACGGATTGGGGTTTGGAACAATTCCGAAATTATTATTACGGTGCGGAATCAACGCACGCCGTCGCCATCGCCGTAGGGACAGGGCATGCCCTGTCCCTACAAACGGGAAACGCCTGTACCGTTACGACAAATCGGGCAACCGCCTCGAAAATATTACGGATTGGGGTTTGGAACAATTCCGAAATTATTATTACGGTGCGGAATCAACGCACGCCGTCGCCATCGCCGTAGGGACAGGGCATGCCCTGTCCCTACAAACGGGAAACGCCCTGTCCCCACAAACGGAAAACGAAACGGAAATCACAAAAACGGACATTTTCCATTACGTCTATGCCGTGTTGCACAACCCCGCATATCGCAAAAAATACGAATTGAATTTAAAGCGTGAGTTTGCACCGTTAGTCTGCGAACTGTTGAAATAACAAGGGAAATGGACAAAACAGACGATTGATAAAACTCGCTGTCTGCAAAGTTTAGCATTCGGCTTTTTGGCGAAACACCACATTTTGTATTGCACCGGATATAATTTCTTGCTGAAACACCTCGCTGTGCATTACAACAAGTACATTTTCTTGCAGAAACATTGCATTTTGCAAGGTAACAGGCGTGTTTTCTTGCAGAACCTCACGTTTTGCATTGCAATAGATACATTTTCTTGCAGAAACACCTCGCTTTGTATTGCAATAGATACATTTTCTTGCAGAAACACCTCACTTTGTGTTGTAATAGATACATTTTCTTGCAGAAGCACCATGTTTTACCACGCACGCTTGCGGTTTCTTGCAGAAACATCACACTTTGCATTGCACCGGATACATTTTCTTGCAGAAACACCACACTTTGCATTGCAGTAGATACCGGTTCTTGCAGAAACACACGGTTTAACGAAGTTTTCACATTTCCAAATTTCCACATTTCCGCATTTCCAAATTCTCTGCTCCAAAACATATCGAACCGATGAGATAAATCATCAAAATTATGAAACGATTGAAAACTTTATTCGTAATTTTGCATTTTCAAAATCGATTTTACTAAAATATTGAATATAATGAATTTACTCGAACAAATTAAAGACAAAGCCCGAAAGGCAAATCAAAGAATCGTACTTCCCGAAAGTTTCGACGAACGCACCATGCGTGCCGCAGATATTGCCGCCGAAGACGGTTTGGCAAAAATCATTCTCATCGGAAATCGCGAAACAGTTTTAGCCGATGCTCAAAAATTCGGACTGAAAAACATGGACAAAATCACCATTGTCGATCCAAAAAATCATGCAAAAAAAGAACAATACGCCGATTTGATGGTCGAATTGCGAAAATCCAAAGGCATGACCAAAGAAGCCGCCATTGAATTACTCGAAAACAATCCGCTCTATTTGGCAACCGTAATGATAAAAGCCGGCGATGCCGACGGCGAAGTGGCAGGAGCCGCAAACGCAACCGGAAATGTATTGTTACCTGCCTTTCAATATGTGAAAACAAAACCCGGAGTCAGTGTTGTTTCCGGTGCTTTTATAATGATATTGAACGATAAATCCTTCGGCGAAGACGGAATTTTGGTTTTTGCCGATTGTGCCGTTCACCCCGACCCAACAGCTCAACAACTCGCCGAAATTGCCGTACAAACCGGAATCACAACACGTGCCATCGCAGGTTTTGAACCGCGAATTGCAATGTTGAGTTTCTCCACAAAAGGCAGTGCCGAGCACGATATGGTAACAAAAGTGCGTCAAGCCACCGAAATAGCACAAAAAATGGCTCCCGACATGATGATTGAAGGTGAATTACAAGCCGATGCTGCAATTATAGCCGAAATCGGACAGAAAAAAGCACCCGGAAGTAAAATCGCCGGACATGCCAACGTGCTTGTTTTCCCCGATTTACAATCCGGAAATATCGCTTACAAACTCGTTCAACGTTTGGCAAATGCCGAAGCCATCGGACCCGTTTTACAAGGAATGGCAGCACCAATCAACGATTTATCGCGAGGTTGTTCGGTGAGCGATATCGTAAGCCTGATTGCAATTACAGCAAATCAAGCAGCCTCAATGTAATAAGGTGATTTATTCATGTAAATAATTTTTTACTATGAAAATCAATCATTTTTCACATTTCCTAATTTTCAAATTATATATTCCTAAAACAAAATATTATGGCAGAGCCGATTATCGAATCTATTGAAAATTATGCGTTAAGCAAAAAAGATAAACCAAAAGTACTGTTTTCCAAAGTTGGAATTGTAGGCGGCGGAGCTACCGGACAATCCATTACTTTAATGATTGCATCTCGCGGCATCGAAGTTGTTTTTTTGGAACTCAGTCAGCAAATGATAGACCAAGCGATTTCGGAAATGTCGGACGCTTTGGAAGAAAAAATTAACCATTGGGGCATGACGGGGTCCGAGAAAAAACTCATCATGTCGCGAATTACCGGAACACTCAAATATTCCGATTTTGCCGAGTGCGACTTGGTTTTAGAATCCATTCTGTCCAAACAACGTGAAAGAAGTAAAGACATTAGAAAGGCAATTTTTCAGGAAATTGAGGCACACGTGAGCGAACACGCAATTATCGCTACAAACTCATCAACAGTTGTTATTACAGAACTTGCTGCCGGTTTGAAACACAAAAAACGTTGTGTCAGTCTTCATTTTTCGACAACCTCTCCCGGAGCACGAATCGTGGAAGTCGTTACCGGATTGTATTCCACTCCGGAAACATGCGAAAGCGTTCGTAAATTCACACAATTGGTCAATAAAATTCCGATTCATGTCGAAGAATCGCCCGGTTTGGTAAGCGTTCGACTCGGCGTTGCACTTATTGGCGAAGCCTGTGCTTTGTTGATGGAAGGAGTCAGCACCATTGAAGATATTGATTTTGTTATGAAAAACGGTCTCGGTTTACCTCTCGGACCTTTCGAAATGGCAGACAAAATCGGTCTCGACCGCGTTGAACGTTGGATGGATAATTTGTACAACGAATTCGGCGACCGAAAATACAAACCCTCTCCGATACTGAAAAAATTGGTCAGAGCACAACGGTTGGGACGAAAAACCCTGCAAGGTTTCTATAAATATGATCAAAACGGACATAAATTAAAAGATCAACCATTCGACGGAAAACATTGTTAATAGTATCAAGCAGCAAGACACAAGTATCAAGACATAAGATTTGAAAAAAACTGTTACTGATAAAAATGTGTATTCAATGCTGATATTAAAATCCGGATCAAATAAATTATTAAACAATCTTTTAATTTTATAACAAAAATATCAATATGAAAATATTAGTCTTAAATTGCGGAAGTTCATCGATAAAATTCGAGCTTTTCGATATGACAAACGAAAAACGCTTAACAACCGGAATTGTCGAAAAAGTGGGAATGAAAGGTTCGTTTTTGAAATTAACCAAACCCGACGGCGAAAAAGTGATATTCGAGGGTGAAATCTTGGATCATCAAATCGGCGTTGAATATATTTTAGGCATTATAAGCAGCGAAAAACACGGTTGCGTGAAATCGCTCGACGAAATACAAGCCGTTGGGCATCGTGTTGTACACGGCGGCGAATATTTCAGCGGCAGCGTTTTTTTGAACGACGAAATTATCGGCGTGCTCGAAAAATGTTCGGAATTGGCACCGCTTCATAATCCCGCAAATTTGCAGGGAATTTATGCCGTTAAAGCTTTGCTGCCCGAAATTCCGCAAGCCGGAATATTCGACACGGCTTTTCACCAAACCATGCCGGCAAAGGCTTTCATGTACGGAATCCCATATTCGTTATACAAAAAATATCAAATCCGTCGTTACGGATTTCACGGAACCAGCCACCGATACGTTCACAAAAGAGCTTGCGAAATTTTGAATGTTGATGTTAAAACAAAGAAAATCATAACCTGTCATCTCGGCAACGGAGCTTCAATTGCAGCCATTTGTAATGGAATTTCGGTCGATACTTCCATGGGATTTACACCTGTTGAAGGTTTAACAATGGGAACCCGCACCGGCGATTTAGACATCGGAGCCATCACTTATATCATGGACAAAGAAGAAATCGGTGCCGAAACTACGAATATCTTAATCAACAAATTCAGCGGAATGTTGGGTGTTACCGGAATCTCTTCGGATATGCGTGAAATAGAGGCAAAAGCCGACGAAGGCAACGAACGTGCCAAACTCGGTTTGGAGATGTATGCGTATCGTGTGAAAAAATATATCGGTTCGTATGCAGCTGCCATGGGCGGCGTTGATATTTTAGTCTTTACCGGCGGAATCGGCGAAAATGCCGTTAATACTCGAAAAGATATTTGCGAAGACATGGAATTTATGGGGCTGATTTTCGATAACGGAAAAAATAACGTTCGAGCAAAAGAAACCGTCATTTCCGGAGATAATTCGAGAGTTACCGCAATTATTGTTCCGACTAACGAAGAACTTGTGATTGCTCAGGATACATATGAAATTGTAAAGAATCTAAAATAAGTATCAAGACACAAGTATCAAGTATCAAGGCACAAGATTGAAAAAAATGCCTTCATCACTTTCATTCTTTTCATTTTACATTCCCAAATTTTCACATTTCCTAATTTACATATTTTCTAATTTTCACATTTTAACTATGCTGACAAGAATTTCTGATTTGTATCAATTGATTGAAAAACAATCGAAACCGAAGATAATTGCAGTTGCCGCCGCGCAAGACGATCATGCGTTGGACGCTGTTTATAAGGCATGGAAAAAAAATATCATTATCCCTGTTTTAGTTGGCGATAAAGAAGAAATTTTGCGTTTGGCAAAAGACAATGGTTACGATTTTTCGACCGTAGAAATTATAGACGAAAAAAATATCAAAAAAGCCGTTGAAATTGCCGTGGATTTGGTTCGCACGAAAAAAGCCGATATTCTGATGAAAGGCAACGTACAAACCGCTGATTTACTGCGCGGTGTATTGAACGAAGAAAAAGGTTTGAAAACATCGAGTTTGTTGTCGCATTTCTCAATTTTCGATGTTCCGAATTATCACAAAGTACTCGGAATAACCGATGTTGCAATGAATATTGCACCTTCTTTAAAAGAAAAAATCGCAATTATTAACAACGCAGTTTCGTGTATGAACGCACTGGGAATTGCTAAACCTAAAGTTGCAGTTTTGGGTGCAGTAGAAAGCGTTAACGACAAAATGCAGGCAACCATCGATGCGGCAGTTCTCTCGAAAATGGCTCAACGTAAACAAATTGCAAATTGCATTATCGACGGACCATTGGCTTTGGATAATGCACTGAGTGCGGAAAGTGCTCATCACAAAGGCATTGTTTCCGATGTAGCCGGCGATGCCGATATTTTACTTGTTCCCGACATCGAAGCCGGAAATATACTTTACAAAATACTCGGTTTTACGGGTTCCGAACTCGCCGCCGTCATTTTGGGCGCAAAAGCTCCGATTGTGCTCACATCGCGTGCCGACAGTGAATCGGCAAAACTCAACAGTATTTTATTGGCTGCTGTTATTTCCGGAATGTAATAAAATATAAAAAAAGAACATGTAAATTCAATTTTTATGTTCTTTTTTAATTTATCAAAAGACATAATATTATGTATGTTTTTTGTTGTATAAATAAAAGATATTATTTCTCTTTTTTGATAGATTGGTACACTACACTGTGAACTTTTTGTCTAACTTTTAAAGAGTTTAAGCGACCGTTTTTTTGTTTTGGATTTACACGGTTTGATAAGAAAACAAAAACGATTTTACTCACCGGGTCCACCCAAACGCAAGTTCCTGTAAAACCGGTATGTCCGTAACTTTCTGTTGATGCCCCTGTGCCGATAATTTGTTTCGCATTTGCTTTGTCGAATCCTAAACCGCGACTTGAGTTTGCTTGTCGCGATGTGAATTTTCGCACGGTTGAAGGCAATAAATAGCGGGTTCCGCCGTAAATTCCGCCGTTAAGCCACATTTGGCAAATCACTCCCAAATCTTCCGCATTCGAAAACAACCCGGCATTGCCCGAAATTCCACCTAAAAGTGCCGCAGAGGGGTCGTGTACGGTGCCGCATAAAAGTTGTTTTCTCCAATATTTTTCATCTTCTGTCGGTACGATTCTATTTTTATTAAACCGTTTTAACGGCTGGTAACCAATAGTTTGCAAGCCTAACGACTTATAAAAATGATTCGATAAAAATTTGTCGATACCCGTTTTTGTTAAAGAATCCATGGCAATTTGCAACAATATCATGTTCACATCGCTGTATTGATAGACTTTACGTGAATAAACTTTCAATTGTTTAGTATCATTCCACAACGTATCAGCCCAATTATTTTTAAAATAAAAGTTTTCTGCAATTTGAATTTCCGCACTGTCTTTCAGATATTTAGAAGAATAATAGAGATTGTATTTATCAATTGAATTTTCGGTTAATCCGATAAGCTCTTCGAGAGATAATTCGGTGTGACCGGCTTTTTTGTAAGCAGCATTTTTTTTAAGAGCTTTAAAATATTCTTTATTGTACAAAATGTATGGCAGAATTGGAAGAGCAGGTGAAATACCCGATTGATGCCTCAGGAGTTCTTCGATACTGACTTTAAAAATATTATTTTTTGGTGTTACAGTTGCTATTAAAGTATCATACGCCAAGAATATACTATCATTGATACGGATTGTATCTTGATTTTTTAAAATTTTTCTAAAATCTTTAATATCAGCATATTTGAAAGTGTCAAGATGAATTATTGTATCGGGTTTAATACGTGTGTATTGAATTTTTGTATCATTAAAGAACTTTCCGAGATTATCCGTCAGTTTCAGGCTACCTGTTTCGTAGAGTTTCATTGCTTCCAATGTTGTTGCGGCTATTTTTGTTACCGATGCCAAATCGTAAATATCATTTGGCGAAATGGCGTGCCGGTTATTGTAGGTATGAGTTCCGAAGCATTTATCATAAATAATCATACCGTCTTTCGCAGCAAACACTTGGCAACCCGGCATGGCTCCCCGTCGAATGGCATCATTGACAATGGAATCGATATTTTGTAAAACAGCAGAATTTGCCCCGGCTTCTTCCGGAATTACATGATTGAGGCGTGTTTTGGTGGTTTTAAGCAATTTGCCGGCAGGCAGATTGATGCTTAAATTATAAGGGGTGCGACCGCTCACCGATATTCCGCCAAAAATGGCATCGGCAGCGTATTTTTGGCTCATTTCCGACTTATCGAAAGTCAAAATTACCGTTGAAAATGATTCACTCGCTTTTATGTTTTCGAGTATTCCAAAATTAACAAAAATGACATCAGAATTTTTGGAAAGTGTAAGCATTTTGTTTAATAATGAAGTATCAGATAATATAGTATCAGATACAATAATATATTTTGTATAACCCGAAAATTTAATTTTTGCCGTTTTTTCTTTATCGTTAAGGTCGAAATTCTTTTCGGAAACCGTAAAATATTCGTTTAAAACTTTACTAAACATTTTAAAATCTTTGCTGCCGAATGTAAATACAGCAATATTTTGATTTTTTAAATCTCCAATCGGAATTATATTTTTTTTGTTTGCCAAAATACAAATCGAATGTGAATATAACAGCCTCGAAATGGCTTGCAAATTTAAGTCAGAGCTCAATTTTTTCAAAGAGTTTGGATTTGAGGTGCTTTTTTCAAACGAATTTGTCCAATATTTTGCCTGCAATATTTTTCGAACTCTAAAATCGATTTCTAATTGAGAAATTTTCTTACTTTGGAGCAAATATTTAAGACTGTTTAATATTTTATCAGGTTGCCGACCGATGAAAATTTCGGTTCCATTTTTAAAACTTATAAGAAGCGAATCTTGGTATTTTTCGGTTAAATCTGTAAAGTCATGTATTATCAAACCGCCATATTGTTTATTAACTTTAAATTTTTTGCGATATTTTGATTTTGCTTTTTGTGTTTTTTCGTTTTCTGTTCTGATAATTGCCGAAACTTCTGAATAGGTGATATTTTTGTTGAGCAGATTTGAAATCGAATCATTATCACAGAATTTCTGCCGATATACACTCGCAATGATGTGTTTTTTTTGAAGTATTGAGATTTTTTGGAATGTTTCTGTTTGTAAAATTTGGGCAAAAGAGTCTGATTGGTTGATGTTTTCCGGAGGAAATATCACAAAATTAAAGCCTAATTGTTTGTATATTTCGCTCAATTTTTGATAGTAAAGCGATTTAATTGAATCATCGGAAACTGCGTCAAGTGCCTGTTTCTTTGGAAAATTCACCAACTCTTTTAAGAAATCCGGAAATGAGTTATCCGTTTTTAAAACAAAAAAAGGTTCCGGTTTTCCAAAAGAAGACGTTTTTTTTCGAAATGGCTGCAAGGTCGAAAGGGAATCGCTTTTCAAAATCAGTCCACCGGGTTTAATTGATTGGATAATAAATAAAATGCTGTCCGAATTTTTACGATCAATATCAGGTGCATCATAAAATATCAATTGAGCCAGTTTTTCTTCAGAACTTAAATTTCGTAACATTGAATCAATTTCAGGCGAATTAACTGTTAAAAACGGAACGCCTTCTTGTTGTCGAACCTGAAATTTGTTTTGTGTTATTTTTTTCAAAAAAAGTATAAATAACAATAAAATTGTTAAAAATACGAAGTATCTGAAAATGAATTGGAAATTATTGTAGAATCTACTGCGACTTTGCATTTTTAATATTATTTGTTGCAGTTTATAGGCAATTTTTTTGCCGGGAAATGCACATTTCAAAAAAAATAGATAAAAAATTATCCTCTTGGCTTTTATTAATATGCCGATATTTCATGTGTTTATATTTTATTTTTGCTTCATGGAAGTCCACGTTTTGGAAATTTCCAGCATGTAACTTGCTTTGTCGCTTATAATCATGCACTTTTGTGTTTTGCCAAAATCATGGACGTTTCATTTTGATATTGATGAAAACGATTATCTTTGCGGCAATTATCTAAAAAATAACGATATTTACACTATGAATATCAAGCAAATTGAAACTTTTTTTGAAAAAATTAAAGAGTATAACATATTGATAATCGGAGATTTAATGCTCGATTCGTATCTTTGGGGCAATGTTTCGCGTATTTCGCCCGAAGCTCCCGTTCCGATTGTTGATTGTAAAAAGCGTGAAAATCGTTTGGGAGGTGCAGCCAACGTGGCTTTAAACGTAAAATCGCTTGGTGCAAATCCAATTTTATGTGCAGTTATCGGAACCGATGAAAAAGCAGAAACAGTTAGATTACTTTTAAAAGATAGAGGACTGTCTGATATTGGAATATTATCCGACCAAAAACGTATCACAACAACAAAATTCAGAGTCATCGCTTCCGGTCAGCATTTAATTCGGGTCGATGAAGAACACACCGACTATTTATCGCAGGACATCGAAACACAATTTATCGACAAAATACAACAAATTATTGAATCACATAAAATTAACGCCATAATTTTTGAAGATTACGACAAAGGAACGATAACAGCCCGCACTATTTCGGAGATTGTCGAATTGAGTATTTCGTTAAATATTCCAACTTTGGTCGATCCCAAAAAACGTAATTTTTTTAATTATCGCAATGTGAGTTTGTTCAAACCTAATTTTAAAGAACTTACCGAGGGTTTGAAAATTGAAACCCAAAAAGATGATTTTGAGATGATATTTAAAATCTCTCGCGAATTTATGTTAAAAACCGGAGCAAAAAGTATTATGACAACCTTATCGGAACTTGGTGTTTTGATTTGCGACACTGAAAAATACATTCAAATTCCTGCCGAACAACGTGATATATCCGATGTTTCCGGAGCCGGCGACACTGTTATTGCTGTTGCCGCACTGTGCTTGGCTTTTGGCTTTTCGACTGCCGAACTTGCACAAATCTCAAATTTGGCAGGCGGATTGGTTTGCGAAAAAGTCGGTGTAGTCCCCGTTGAACCCGAACTCTTGAAAAATGAAATGAAATTAAAAATATAAATAAATGTGTGACTTCGTTTCAATTAAATTATAAGTTTCTTAAAAAATATGAAAAAAATTGCATTTCTTCTCAGTTTCATCTTCTATAAATTATTGGTTATTTCGATGAAATTTGTTCCGATGTTCGTAATTTATTGGTTTTCAGATTTTACGGCTTTCGTCTTATATCGTATTGTAGGATACAGAAAAAAAGTGATTCAATCGAATCTCGACCGCTGTTTTCCCGAAATGCAGGAAAAAGAAAAAAACACAATCATTCGTAAAAATTATAAAAATTTAAGCGATATGCTTGTCGAAAGTATCAAAGGTTATACGATGTCGAAGAAAAATATGGCAAGTCGGTTTAATATGCAAAATCTTGATATTCTCGAAAACTATTTTTCTCAGGGCAAGAGTGTGATTGGGCTCACAGCACATTTTTCGAATTGGGAATGGGGAGCGGCTGCAGCCACAACCTATTTAAAACATAAATCCTCGGTCTTGTATAAACCTCTGACAAATAATTTCATAGATTCAGATGTTAAAAAAAACAGAATGAAATTTGGTGTAAAAATGGTATCAATTTACAACACCTTGGTTCATTTTCGCGAAAAAACCGAAATCCCGGCGTGCTATTTTATGGTTGCCGACCAAAGCCCGTCGAATACCGAAAAAGCCTTTTGGGTCGATTTTTTTGATATTCCGACAGGTTTTCTGCACGGACCCGAAAATTACGCCAAAATGTTCGATATTCCGGTATTGTATTTTGAAGTTCAACGCCAAAAACGAGGTCATTACATCATCAACATTCATGTTCTTGCCGAAAATCCAAAAGAACTTCCGGCAGGCGAAATTACATTACGATTTGCCGAATTGCTCGAAAAAGTGATTCGTAAAAGACCCGAAAATTGGGTTTGGACTCATAAACGTTGGAAACATACAATACCCGAAAATAAAACAGTTTACAAGCGTGATTAAACTTCGAGAAATATATCTGTTTTGTTACTTTATTTTAGAGAAAAAATCAGAAGGACATAATTCACTGTCGTTTAATTAAGCATGTGTTCGGCTGAGGCTCTGCCTCAGTCGGACTTATTTTGCAAGGCTCTGCCTTGCTTTGACAGGCAGAGCCTGTCAAGATAAATCGACTTAGGCAGAGCCTAAGCCGAACTTATTTTGCAAGGCTCTGCCTTGCTTTGACAGACAGGCAGAGCCTGTCAGGATAAATCGACTTAGGCAGAGCCTAAGCCGAACAGCAAATACATTTCTTAGCTAAATGACATTCGGACATAATTTGTCATTTTTTCAAAATATCATAAAAATATGCCTAAAACAGCAGTTGTGTTGGGAGCAAGCGGACTTGTCGGAAGTTCGACTGTTGAAGAATTAATCCGTTCCGAGCTTTATTCCGAAATTCGATTGCCTGTCAGACAAAAATCGGCATACAAAAGTCCCAAAATAAAGGAATATGTAGTTGATTTTAAGAGTATTGCATCTTGGGATTTTTTTTCGGGAGCCGATGAGATGTATTCATGTTTGGGAACAACCATAAAAAAAGCAGGTTCGGTAGAAATAATGGAACAAATCGATTGTGATTTAGTCGTTAAAACGGCACAAATTGCTTATGATAAGGGTGTTAAAAATTTTGCAGTCGTTTCTTCGCTCGGAGCCGATGAAAATTCAACGAATTACTATCTCCGCATCAAAGGCGAAATGGAGAAAAAAATTCAGGAAATTCCCTTTCAAAAACTTGCTATTGTTCGCCCATCGTTGCTTTTCGGGAAGCGAACCGAATTTCGTTTTTTTGAAAGCCTCGGAAAAATATTGGCACGCCTCTTTGGCATGATACTCTTCGGAAAACTAAAAAAATATCGGGGCATCGAGGCTTCAAAAGTTGCAAAAGCAATGATTTATATCCTGTATCACGATTTCAAACAAAAAATCTTTCTGTCAGACCAATTGCACAAATTAGGACATTAAAAAAATAAAGTCAATTACTCATTTACTTAATTGTTGATAAGTCTTTAAGCGGTTCATTCTTTGTTTCCTTAATAATTTTTATCTTTGTTGAAAACTAAATAATTATGAGTAATTTAAAAGTAGGAGATACCGTTTCTCATTTCGATAAAATTATATCGCCCGAAATCATTCGAGGTAAAAAATTAATTCTGTATTTCTATCCAAAAGACAACACTCCGGGTTGTACAGCCGAAGCCTGCAATTTACGCGACAATTACGAAGAATTGAAAAACCACGGATTTGAAGTGATAGGAATCAGTCCGGACAGTGAAAAATCACATCAAAAATTTACCGAAAAATTCGACTTGCCATTTCAATTGATTGCCGATACTGAAAAAGAAATTCTGACACAATTCGGCGTTTGGGCAGAAAAATCAATGTACGGAAAAACATACATGGGAGTATTGCGTAAAACATTTATTATTAATGATGAGGGCGTTATCGAAAAGATATTTGAAAAAGTTGATACTAAGAATCACACCGCGCAGATTTTAAAATACAAATAATAAAACAACAAAAAACATAGAATAAATGGCAAAAAAAGAAGAAATAAGCGATATTAGGGCTGAAAAACTAAAAGCACTGCAATCTACATTAGATAAAATCGACAAAGAGTTTGGAAAGGGAACCGTAATGAAAATGGATTCGACGGCAGTTATCAACGTTCCTTCAATCTCATCAGGTTCAATAGCCTTGGATAATGCACTTGGAATCGGCGGCTACCCCAAAGGACGCGTTGTTGAAATCTACGGTCCGGAATCTTCGGGGAAAACAACTTTGGCTATACACGCCATTGCCGAAGCCCAAAAAACCGGCGGAATTGCTGCATTCATCGATGCAGAACATGCTTTCGACAGCTCGTATGCAGGCGCCTTGGGTGTGGACATCGACAATTTGCTCATGTCGCAACCCGATAACGGCGAGCAGGCACTCGAAATTGCCGACCACCTCATTCGTTCGGGAGCTATCGATATTATCGTTATTGATTCCGTGGCGGCACTCACCCCAAAAGCCGAAATTGAAGGTGATATGGGCGATTCGCGAATGGGATTGCAAGCTCGTTTGATGTCTCAGGCATTACGGAAATTGACTGCAAGTATCAGTAAAACAAATACATGTGTCATTTTCATCAATCAATTGCGAGAAAAAATCGGTGTGATGTTTGGAAATCCCGAAACAACAACCGGTGGTAATGCTCTAAAATTCTATGCCTCAGTTCGTTTGGACGTTCGCAAAATCGGTCAATTAAAAGAAGGCGAAGAATCTACCGGAAATAAAACACGTGTAAAAATTGTTAAAAATAAAATCGCTCCGCCGTTTAAAAAAGCCGAATTTGATATTATGTACGGCGAAGGCATCTCAAAAATCGGCGAAATCATTGATATGGGGTCCGAAATGGAAATCATCAAAAAAAGCGGCTCGTGGTACAGTTACGGCGAAACAAAACTCGGACAAGGTCGCGATGCCGTAAAAGCAGTGTTAATTGATAACATTGAGTTAACTGCCGAATTGGAAGCTAAAATCAGAGAAACTTTAAAAACTGTTGTAAAATGAAACCCAAAAGACCGAATTTTTCGGTCTTTTTTTTGATTCGCATGTGCCCAAATCAATAAATTGCTGATTTTTTTTTCGATATTATTTAGAAGATAATTGAGCAACAGTATTGTTTTTTCAGTCCGAATTTTGTAACTTGTTTTAATATTTTTCGATGATTTTTATTCCAATTAAAGCGATAATAATATGTTCGTAATGTTTTACAAATAATTTCATAAAATCATGAAAAAGCTCTTCTGTTTCCTTATCATTTTTTTGCTGTTTATTAAAGTCGATTTTCTGTTCGCTCAAAAAGGAATTTATATCGGATTTAAAGGCGGAGTAAACGTTGCCAATAATTACGGAGCCGATTATACTCAAAAATCGACCGATGTTATTGGATTTGCCGGCAGCTTGACAACACAGTTGGCTTTTGCAAAAGGAGCTGATTTTAGTCGTTTTTCGTTGATGTTCGATTTGGGATTTTTGCCCATGGGAAATAATATGAAAGAGGATTCGATAAAAACAAAACTCAGTTATTTTACATTTGCCGTAAAACCCCGATTTTTTTACGGACTGCTCGGCAAAGCAAATTCCGGATTTTATGTCGAAGTCGGACCCTACGCAAGCCTTTTAGCTTCGGCAAAATCCAAAACTGAAGACGAAAACGTCGATATCAAAGACCTTTACACCCCCTACGATTACGGTGTTGCAATGGGGGGCGGTTGGGCTTTTACCGGGATGTTCAGTGTTTGTTTCAATTATAATTTAGGGCTGTCGCATATTGCGAAACAAATTAATAATGTTGATGTTGATGTACGAAACCAATCGTGGGGTATTTACCTAAATTTGGCAATACCGGTAAAGAACTAAGAGTTGGTTATTAATTGTTAATATGAAGTAAGTCTGATTTTGATATTATCAAATACAATTAAATATGCCTGTTCTTAAATTTGAACGGGCTTTTTTTTGTAATTTTAGCAAAATTTATAGAATGAAAACAATACTTATCACCGGCGGCACCGGACTTGTAGGCATGCATCTATCACAGAAATTGACCGAAAAAGGTTATAAAGTTGCTTTACTCAGTCGAAGAAAGTACAACGACAGCCAATACGAAACCTATCTTTGGAATCCCGAAAAAAGCGAAATAGACATAAAGGCATTTCAAACAGCACATTGTATCATTCATCTTGCAGGCGAAAATATCGGCGAAAAACGCTGGACTGCAATTCGGAAACAGCACATTATTGACAGCCGTGTAAAACCAATCGGATTGATTTTGAATTATTTAAAAGATGCTGTCATAAAACCTGAATGTTTTATATCAGCTTCTGCAACAGGATATTACGAATCGAATCTGATTGATAAAATTTTCGATGAATCTGCCTCTGCTGCCAAAGGATTTTTGGGCGAAACATGCCAAAAATGGGAGCAAGCCGCCGATTCCATAAGCGATTTAGGAATTCGTACCGTTAAAATAAGAACAGGAGTTGTGCTTTCCGCTAAGGGCGGGGCTCTTGCAAAGATGACAGTTCCCGTAAAATTGGGCATTGGCTCGTCTTTGGGTTCCGGAAAGCAATATATGCCTTGGATTCATATCGATGATTTGTGCGATGTTTATATCAAAGCCATCGAAGATGTGAAAATCAACGGTGCGTACAATGCCGTTTGTCCGGAACATGTTACAAATAAAGAGTTTACAAAGATTTTGGCACAGGTTTTACATAAACCGTTTTTCTTACCTGCTGTTCCGGCTTTTGTATTAAAAGCCTTATTTGGGCAGATGTCAGAAATACTTTTAAAAGGCAACAGAGTATCTTCCGAAAAATTACAAAATGCTGGTTTTATTTTCCAATTTCCGAAACTCGAAAATGCTTTAAAAAATATTTTTAGGAAATAAGTAACAATGGAGTTGGTTTATAAAATTGTTCGACAAAGGCTGAGCCTTTGCCGAACAGCAAGATTTTTTTTATTAGAACGACTTTAAAACAAATCGTTCGTTTATTATTAAATTATAAGTTTGTACCAATTTTTATCCCAATAAAAAATGTTCGCGGACGACTTGGTCCATAGATATACCCGGCATCGCGAAATGTTCCTTTGTCAAAATCGGTTTGATAACTGTTCAAAATATTTTGAACGCCACCATTTAATTGTAGTTGCATGGTTGTTCCAATTTTGAAATTTTGTGCCAATTTAAAATTCAATTCCATAAAATCGGGGCTTTGTTCCATTCTGTCATTTTCGACATATCCTGCAATATGAGGAACATACATTTTGCCGGTATAAACACTTGATAATGAAACAGTAGATGATTTAATCGGATTGTAATTCAATGTAAAATAACCGTAATTATCGGGGGTTCTCAATAGGTATTTTGTGGGTTCTATTGTTTCATCGTCAGCCCATTGTTCGGCTTCTGAATACTTACTTTTTTGTGAAGTAAAGCCCATTTGAAGTTGTAAATATTTTGAAAATACTGTACGCAGTTCGGCATTTAAACCATACACTTCTGCACCCGAACCGTTACGGCGTTCAAAAAGTAAATTGCCTTGTGTATCGGTGCCAATTTCTTCAACAACAAATACATCGCTTAGTTTTGTGTAAAAACCTTCTATCAGGAAATTGGTTTGTAAACCGAAAACATCAAAATAATAATCGAATGAACCGCCATAAGTGCTTGAAGTTTCAGTTTTTAAATCGTCGGCAAGTTGAATAAGCATTACTTCGCCGCCAACTGCCATAATGTGCAAATCTTCGTCGAAAGCTTGCGGTGCACGAAATCCTTTTGAATAAGTAAGTCGTGCCGAAAAATCGTTGGTAATTTTATACAATACGTTGGCTCTGGGACTAATAATAACCTTATCGATTAAATTATGTTTGTCGGCTCTTGCACCAATCAAAAATTTTATTTTGCCGGTTTTCCATTCATTTTGAAGGTAATAGCCTATAATACCTACATCTTGCTTTAAATCACGGTTGTATCCCGGCATTTTGTCGTGCAAATTATTCAATTGATATTCCAAACCTGTTGTTATGGTTGAAGGAGCAAACAGAAATTGTGCGATGTTATAATCGAATTGCGAACCGGCAACAAAAGCCAAATCATCGGTGTGTCCGTAAGCATTAACATCTTGTTGTGCTCCATAATAACTTTGTCTTTCGGTTTGCTGAGCCGAAGTATATAACGAAAATTTTGATTTATAATTCTTTGAAAATAAATTGTAAGTTAAACCTCCTGCATTAATAGTATGTTTTAATTGCTCGGTAATGTCGGTTTCGTGTGGTTGTAGGTCAAATTTGTTGCCGCCGCGTCTAAATTCATTCAAATTATGATATTCCACGATAATTTTAGAATAGTTTGTCGCTTTAAAAAACGACCTAAAACCAAAAGTTGAATTTTCTAAAAGTCCGATTTCCGAAAATCCATCGCCGTTGGCATCATAATGATCGCGATTACGCATTGACCCAAACATGGTAATTCCGGTTTTATTGTCGTCAGAAACAATTGAAGTATTGAGATTTAATGTTTTTTCCAACGAATTTTTATCAATCACCGACAAGTCCGAAGCAAGTTGAAACGAGTTGTAATTTGGTTCTTTTGTAATGATATTAATAGTTCCGGCAATAGCATTTGAACCAAACAAAGCCGAACCGCCGCCCCGAACAACTTCCACACGTTCAATCATGTTAGCGGGAATTTGTTCAATTCCGTAAACACCGGATAAAGCACTGAAAATTGCCCGACTGTCGATTAAAATTTGAGTGTAAGGACCGTCTAATCCGTTGATGCGAACTTGCTGAAAACCACAATTTTGGCAATTTGTTTCCACCCTCAATCCGGGTTGAAAACTCATGCCTTGTGCCAAGCAAGCTGAATTGGTTGTTTCAAATAATTTGGGCGAAATTGTGTTTACAATCGTTGTTGCCTCCTTTCGATTTACCTCATTTCTGTTGGAACTTACCACAACTTGTTCCAATGAAACAGCATCTTCTTCGATTTCAAAATTTATTTCTGATGTCGTTCCGTATATGGTTGTAATTTCTTGTTTTTCAGATTTATATCCGGGATACTGTGCTACTAATGTAAACGTCCCTTCGGGCAAATTAACCAATTTATAATGCCCGGTATTGTCGCTTGTTGTCCCGATAGTTGTTCCTTGTATAGATATTGTAACAAAAGGCATGTGGACACCATTACATTTAACATCGCCAAAAATATTCGTATCGC
>DYMH01000110.1 GCA_020721645.1 Draconibacterium orientale | reverse complement strand
TGCACATAAATTTGAATTGGTCGCAAATTGTATTGATTAAGTAAGTAAGTCTAAAGATTTATTTTCGATACTCCGATTGATAAGTCGATTCTCGATAAAGTTCGGGAATATTGTTTAAAAAATTAAATCGCAGTTTCATATCACCCTGCTGAATGACCCTAAATTCGGCACGTCTGTTATAAACTTGTGCCTCTTTAAACCACGAACCATCTTTTCTGAAATTTAAGGCTATTGGATTTTCTTCGCCAAAGCCGGCAACAGAAATTTGAGCGGGATTAACGCCTTTTTTCACAAGATACGTTTTCAAAGTATGTGCTCTTTTTTCGGATAATGCAACATTGTATTCCTCACGCCCCACAGCATCTGCATAACCAATAATTTCAATTTTTGTATCGGCGTGTTGATTCAAAAATAAAACCAAAGAATCTAAGCCTTGATTGTTCAAATCAACAACTTTCGATTGATTGAATCCGAAAAGAAAATGCTTGAAAGTAATTGTAACCCAAATTTCGGAAGGCGGTGGGGTAATTCTTTTCCTGTTTTCCTTGTCTTCTTTGGCTTTTTCCAGTGTTATAGCATCATAAATTGTGTATTGCAACGAGTCGCCGGTAATAGCATCGGGCGATAAATCAATGTAAATTTTATTTTCGGGAATATCTTTTTGTTTTAAATACTCCATTGCTGCTTGTTTTCTTTGGCTCGAAAGAGCATCGGGAGCAAGCATGTAATCCTCTGTCGACAAATTGACAAATAACTCCGGATATTTTTTCAAGCAATCGGCTGTCAAATCCAATTCGCGTTTCGTAAAATCATTCAGTGCCGATGAATTATTATCGAAAGGCGTGCATTTCGATTTTTTTGTTTTCCCTTGTTCAATACGAACCAAAATTGGATTGTAAATGATATTTTGAGACTTCTTTGAATTTTTCGATTTGATATTTTTGGTATCGAAAATACAGTTCGGAGCATCGTAAACCACTTTATAATCTTTTCCGGTAGGTAAAACAAAGGAATAGTCGCCTTTGTTTGAATTTGTCCGGAATAAATCGGAAAATTTGTTCGATGAGACATCAGACGGCAGGATTTCGGAATTTTTTGGAACATAATAATGTTCCGATTTTAAACTGTCGCCGGCTGCTATAAAATATCGCTGAACACTGTCGGGCAAAGCGATAAAATAAGGTTTCCGTTTAATAATTTTTCCGCCTGAATAATAAATTGTGTCTCCCGATTTTTTTGCAATTTCGATGTTTTGATAATGGCTGAGATTGTCTTTAACAATACCCGTAACTAAAATGCTGTTTTCTTCTTCATCGAACAAAAAAGCCGTGTAAATATCGGTGCTTTCGTTGTTTTTTTGTGTGTAATATGCTTTTTTCCCGCCGATAATCGGAAAATAGAAAACATCATCATCGACCGTATTCACAGGGAATCCAACGTTAATCGGTTGCGACCACGTCCCGTCTTCCTGCATTGTAGTTTTAAAAATATCGTATCCACCCATTCCGAGGTAGCCTTTGGAACTGAAATACAATGTTTTATCATCGGGTAGCAAAAAAGGTGATTCTTCATCGTTGCTTGTATTCAGTGCAAAATTAGAAGGTTTTCCCCAGGTTCCATCGTCTTTTAATTTAGAAATCCAAATATCCCGCCCGCCCTTACCGCCGCGACGATTGCTTGTAAAATAGATTGTTTTTCCGTTGCCCGAGAGTGCCGCATGTTTTTCTTCAAATTTTGAATTAATCGGTTTTGGCATTTTAACCGGTGCTGTCCATAACGAATCAACAAAATGACTTTCGAAAATATCACCTTCTTTGTTTTTTGAAGAACGGTAGATAAAGAGCGTTTTACCGTCGTGCGACAAGCCACAAGTGGCATCATTAAATTTGGTATTTATCGGAAGTCCGATATTTGTCGGTTTTTGATAAATCCCTTTTTCTTTTGAATAAACCCAAATATCTTCGGCTAATTTACCGTCTTTGGTTTTAATATCTCCGATTCCGCCCGGACGTTTTGATGTGAAATACAAGATGTCATCGCTGTACGAAGCAATGGGAGTGTGGTCGTCGAATCCGGAATTGATAACAGCCAAGCGGGTAGTGATGAAAGGAACAGGCTCATTAAAAAGTTTGACGGCAGATTGTATTGTATCAAGTTCTTGTTTTATCACCGTATTTATTTCGGTATCGGAATTGATTTTTTCAAGGAGTTTGAGGGTGTTCTCTGCTTCCTCGAAAAGATATAATTTTTCATAACATTTTGTTAAGAGATAACAAGCCGATTTTGTGTAATTTGTTGTTTTTTGTGTTTCTTGGTAATTGTCTAAAACATTAGAAAAATATTTTACAGCAAAATTTTTATCTTGTTGAGTTTGAAATTCGCAAAATCCCATGTTAAAGTTATACGCATCATTCAGCGAATCAATTTTCAATAATTGTTCGTAAATGGGCTTGGCTTTATCGTATCTGTCTTTGGCAAGATAGTCGTAGCCTTGCCGTTCTAATTTTCGTACATTGATTTTGTCGTGATACTGACCGAAGGTGCTGCCGTAAAATAATACAAAAGATAAAATTAGTGTAAATTTTGTGTTCATAGTAAGGTTTTAGTATAATAAGTAGGTTTTATTAAGAGTATTATTCTTTGTATAATGTGTTATAATACAAAATTGTTTTGTGGTGTTTTTTATTTCACAGTTAACCTAAAAATATTAAATAAAAATCAGACAAATTTAATAATTTTTAATTTACTAACAAAATAGTCAAATTTTGCACAATAGTAAACCTTATTGAAAGTATATTATTTGTTTTTTGGTGTTTTGTTGTAATGTAGCCCATCAAAATTTATCATCATCATCGTTATTAAATAATTTTTTATATCTTTTTTTATTTGCAGTCAATACAAATTTTTTTATATTTGCAGTCAAATACTACAAACAGGTAGCATATATGAATTTATCAAATACAGCACAATACGCAATCCGGGTTCTTAGTTATATGGCAGTTAATGAATCTGTTATCTATACAACGAGCGAAATTGTAAGTAAATTAAACCTGTCCGATAAATATTTGAAACGATTGATGACTAATTTGTCCAAGGCGGGTTTAATTAGTTCAATTCAAGGCAGATATGGTGGTTATAAATTTCAAAAATCACCTGATACTATTTTTTTGATTGATATCATCGGATCAGTCGAAAATTTTGAGAAATACGAAGGGTGTGTTCTCGGTTTCTCGATGTGTTCGGACGAAAATCCGTGTGCATTACACCATAAATGGGAACATGTTCAGTCCGAAATTTCAGATTTATTTCACTCGGTAACACTCAGCCAAATACAGACTGAGCCGAATATGAAATTTTAATTTTTTTTTTAGATAAATACTACATGGTTGTAGTATAAGATTATTAATTTTTAATATATTAATTATGAAAGAAACTTTATTAGACAAGTTTATGACTCGTAAAGGGTTGTACACGGGCTTTTGGATTATTGCCCTGTTCATGGTCAGCATTTTGATTTATTACACTGCCAACCTGCAAAAAGAAGTCCCGCCGATAGCCAAAGATGTAAAATCGGCATCAGGAGAAGTCCTTTACACATATAACGATGTGGTGGAAGGGAAGGGGTATTTTCAGGAATTTGATCTGATGGATTGGGGCTCATTGCTTGGCATGGGTGCTTACATGGGACCCGATCTTTCGACCGAGTTTTTCCACCACAGAGCGTTGTTTCTGTACGATTATTACAGCAAAGAATTGTACCAAAAACCGCTGAAAGAGCTTACTGCAATTGAAAAAGCCGGTGTAAAAGAACGTGTAAAACAGGATTTTCACCAACAGACAAAACTTTTGGAAAACGGTGTAACTTATACCGATGCTTCGGCTTTGGCTTACAAAGAAAATGTAAAACATTTAACGAAAATGCTTGTCGAAGGCGACCCTGCAAGAGCATTCAAAGGCGGTGTCATCAGACCCGAAGAAGCTGTAAAAATTGCGGCTTTTGTCGATTGGTCGCAAATGGTAGCCTCTTCGTTGCGTCCCGGCACTGTTGGCAAAGTGGGCGAAGAAAGAACGTGGTCTAACAATTGGCCGCACGAACCTTTGGTCGATCAGGATACCTCGTACAACAATCATATTGTTTCGCTCTGGGAGTTTCTAATTCTTTGGACATTAACAATCGTTGTTATCTTTTTATCCTATGAATATCTGTTTAAAAAAGAGCAAAACGAACAATTGTCGCCTGCAATCAAAGTTACAAGCCTTTTTAAATCGCAAAAAAAACTCCTGAAATATATCCCGATTGTTTCACTGCTTTTTGTAGTTCAACTCTTTTTAGGAGCATATATCGCACATCTATACAGCGACCCGACAGAGGATTTTATCTTCTCTCAAAGCCTTTTGCCTTTTAATGTCATTCGTTCCATTCACACACAATTAGCCATTCTTTGGGTTGCTGTTGGTTGGCTGGTTGGCGGGATGTTAATTGCTCCTTGGGTTGCCAATAAAGACCATAAATTTCCGTGGCTTGTCGATGTACTTTGGATTGCTTTATTGGTGGTTGCTGTTGGCTCGATTGTCGGTTTATATTTGGGTGCAACTGGACAGCTTCGCGATACATGGTTTTGGCTGGGTAACGAAGGGCGAGAGTTGTTGAATTTAGGGCGAGTTTGGGATATTGGCTTGGTAATCGGGCTTGTTTTCTGGTTCTTGCTTATTGTCTCGCTTATTAAGAAATCGGCAACCAATAATCCGTTGGTCGGAACCATTATTTGGTCTTCGTTTGCCATTGCAACACTGTATATTGCCGGTATGATGCCTGTTCATAAAGTTATGCCAAATTTCACTGTCGATGATTATTACCGTTGGTGGGTAATTCATTTGTGGGTTGAATTGACTTTTGAACTATTTGCAGCCGGTGTTATTGCTTTTATGACGGTTTCTTTGGGATTAATTTCACAGAAAACAGCCGAAAAAGTTATGTTTTTTGAGTTGTTCTTGATTATGATGTCCGGAACATTAGGCGTTGGACACCACTATTGGTGGCAAGGTTTAGACCAATATTGGATAGCTATCGGAGGAATTTTCTCAGCTTTGGAACCCCTGCCGTTAGCATTGATGATTGTTGAAGCGTGGAAAAATCAAAGAGACCAAAAAGTTGCAGGAAAAATTAATGAATTTTCGACACCTTTTATGTGGATTGCGGGTTCGGCAGTTTTGAATTGGATAGGTGCCGGCTTCTTTGGGATGGTTATCAACACACCCACGATTTCGTATTATTCACACGGAACATATCTGATAATGCCTCACGGGCATATCGCTCTGCTTGGTGCATTTGGCTACATTTCGATTGCTTTTTTATACATGACATCGCGAGCCAACGCCATGGCGAATGGTTGGGTTTGGAATCATAAATTGAGTAAAATTGCATTTTGGTTATTAACAATCGGTGCTTTGTTGTTTGCTTTGCCAACCTTAATTATTGGGCTTGAACAAACTCGTGTCGCTGCCGAAATGGGTTACTATTTCACTCGAACACGCGAAGCACTTGCAGGTATGCAAGGCTGGATGTGGTTCCGAATTTTACCGGATACCCTAATGATTGGTGGTGGAGTTTTAGTATTTGTAGATTTATTCTTGAAAACATTTAAAGGAAAAAAAATTGCAGTGAACTAACGATTTCTATTAAAAACTCCTGTTGATAGAACAGGAGTTTTTAATTTTTTGTAATACCTTAAATCCGCGTGTGTTTTTATATATTATTGTATTTCAACAAATAAGTTCCGGCAGATTTCACTTATTCAAGTGTTTAAAGATTTCGATTTTTTCTTATAATTCTTGGAAAATCTGCCGGAACTTGCGGATTTAAGGAAATAACTAATTTGACATGAAGTTTTTAAAAAAATACCACAAATGGATAAGCATCATTTTTTCACTTTTTATTTTGATGTTTTCCGTTTCCGGTATCATTCTTAACCACAGAGAGTTATTTTCCGGAATCGACATTAGTCGAAAGTTTTTACCCAAACAGTACGAATATACTCATTGGAATGATGCTGCTGTTAAAAATTCGATTAAAATTGGAAACGACAGTCTGCTTATTTATGGAGATGTTGGTATTTGGCTTTGCGATTCGACATATCATTCCTTTCGCGATTTCAATTCCGGTTTCGCAAAAGGAATTGATAATCGGAAAATAAGCAAAATGCTCATAACCAATGATAAACAAATTATTGCCGGGACTTTTTTTGGATTATTTCGGTACAACCGGCTCGAAAAAAAATGGAATAAAATACAGCTTCCTGTTGATGAAAGCCGAATTTCGGACATTATTCAAGTAAAAGATACTCTAAATATTCTTACACGCTCGCTTCTTCTGCAAACAAAAGACCTAAAATCATTTAAAACACGCATTCTTCCCAAACCTGTTGATTACGATAACAAAATCGGTTTATTCAAAACGCTTTGGGTGATACACAGTGGTGAAATTTATGGAACAGCCGGAAAAATTATCGTAGATGTCATCGGAATTATTTTAGCCTTTTTAACAATTTCAGGATTCATATTATTTTATAATAAAATCATTTTAAAAAAGAATAAAATATCAGAGTTTCAACATAAAAAGCTGATAGTCTCGAACAAATTCAACTTGAAATGGCACAATAAAATTGGCTGGATTACGGCAGCCATTCTTTTGATTACCGCAACAACCGGAATCTTTTTACGTCCGCCGTTTCTTATTCCTATTGCAAATGTTAAGGTCGAAAAAATTCCGTTCAGTACATTGGACACACCAAATCCTTGGTTTGATAAACTGCGAAGAATACTCTATGATTCCGAAAACCAAAAATACATTATTGCAACCTTAGACGGTATATATTATTCAGATGATAATTTTAATTCTAATCTCAAAAAATTTGACTGCCAACCACCGGCAAGTGTTATGGGAATCAATGTTTTTGAAAAAATTGATTCCGACAAAATACTGGTTGGTTCGTTTGAAGGTTTGTTCCTTTGGCAACCCGATAGCAATTTAATTATAGATTATATAACAAAAGAATATTATGTGCCAAAAAATGTTCAAGGACCTCCTATTGGGCAATTTATGATTAGCGGAATGTTAAAAAACGGAGTAGATGAAATTATCTGTTTCGACTACAATTTTGGTGCTTTTTCGCTGAATCCTGAAAAATCGTTCGTTTCCATGCCAAAAATCATTGAAAATCAACCAATTTCGCTTTGGAATTGTGCGTTAGAATTTCATACCGGACGCATTTTTCAATTTATGTTGCGCGATTTTTATATTTTGATTGTTCCCTTGGTGGGCTTGGCTGTTATCTTTATTCTAATTTCCGGTTTTATTGTTTGGTACAAAAAATTCAAATAATTTGGTAATTTTGAAATTTCATTCAAAGACAAAACACCAACATTTTTGCTGCAATGCTCGATATTAAGGAATTTCTTGAAGAAAAATACGATTTATACAACCGTCAGAATTTTATTGATTCGGACCCTATACAAATTCCGCATCAATTTTCGCAAAAAGAAGACATTGAAATTGCGGCTTTTCTTACATCGACCATTGCTTGGGGAAATCGAACGATGATTATTCGCAATGCACGGCAAATTATAGAAATCATGGACAATGAGCCTTTTTCTTTTATTCTGAATGCCTCAGCCAAAGATTTTCAACGCACCGAAAAATTTGTCCACCGTACTTTTAATGCAAACGATTTAGAGTATTTCATGGTTTCTCTTCAAAATATTTATCGAAATTTTGGTGGATTGGAAACTGTTTTTACCAATGGATTCGCAAAATTCGGGAATATTTTAGCTGCGATTCACGAATTTCGTAAACTGTTTTTCTCGCTTCCGCACCCGGCACATACCGAAAAACACATTTCCGATGTCAGCAAAAATTCCGCCGCAAAACGTATCAATATGTTTTTGATGTGGTTGGTTCGCAGCGATAATAGAGGTGTTCATTTTGGACTTTGGAAAAAAATTCCTACCTCCGAACTCAAAATTCCACTCGACTTACATTCCGGAAATACAGCCCGAACTTTAAATCTTCTGAATCGCTCGCAAAACGATTGGAAATCGGTTGAAGAACTTACAAATCGACTGAAAGTTTTTGACCCGCAAGACCCTGTAAAATACGATTTTGCCTTGTTCGGATTGGGCGTTTTTGAGAAATTTTGGAAATGATATTTCGACAATGGATTTGCAACGAAATAACATGGATATTTTTAAAAACAGATTCGCTTTGTTTTGATTGTATTTTTTCGAGGCAAAACCTCTTTTAAAATATTCGACTAAGGCAGAGCCTTAGCCGAACGAATCAGCTAAGTCATTACCAAATTATTAGCTTATTTTTTTACAGTCGCTATGTATGTGGTAGTATGGCTAAAAAATAACATGCTGATTTTTAAAATACTTCAAATTAGTTACGGTACATAAAATTCTAAATATCAATTATTTATATTCTGAATTTTCGGAAAATTGAAGTTGAAATGATACAATATTTTTATTTTCACATTTTCAAATTTCCATTTCACTAAAATTATTATCTGAACCCAAAAGAATAACTCACGGAAGGAATAAATCCCAAAAGGTAGGTTTGTGTTGGAATCATTTGGTTTTCAGTGATATAATCGACCGGTATGAGAAAATTGGAATTTTCTGTTTCAATTTTTGAAAAATTTACGGCAACCGCATTTTTTCGTCCGTAAACATTAAAAACAGAGAGTGTTATGTTGTGTTTATAGCGGCGTTCGGGGCGAGAGAGCCTGAAATTGACAGACAGATCCAAGCGATGATAATCCGGCAGTCGTGCGTTGTTTTTTTTACCATAAATAGGTACCGAATATCCATGATAATAATAAAAGCCGGTAGGTGCCGAAAAACGCGTACCGGAAGAATATATCCAAGCCATGGTAAATGTCCAGCGAGTTTCTGTTTTATAAGATAGGTTGATATTGACTTTATGAGGTCTGTCATAGGTTTCCGGGTACGAATTACTCAAATTAATGCCTTCTATTTTCATAAATATACGCGAATAAGTATAGGCAATTTGTCCGTTAAAATTTCCCTTTTGTTTTGATAATGAAAATTCGGCTCCGTAAGCCCGAGCCTGCCCAAAACGCAATTCTCCTTCTATCAATGGATTTACAAGCAAGTTGGCATGATTGATGTATTCGATTTGATTTATCATTTTTTTATAATAAAATTCGCCGGTAAATTCAAATTCGCTCAATCGCTTATAAAATGCAAGGACCCACTGATTTGATTTCTGTGGTTTAATGTTTATTCCGGCAGGCAACCATACGTCCATCGAAGTGAACGGACTGATGGAATTGGAAAGCAGGTTTAGGTATTGAATGCTTCGGTCGTAGCTGAATTTCAGTGATGAATTTTGTGTAACAGCCCATAATATGGATATGCGAGGTTCTAAATTGAACGTCGATTTATAAATTCCCTGTCCGTAAAGAGTGGTGTCGCTTACTTGATGATTTTTGGTGTAAGAATAACTCACAGTCGGTCCAATATTATTCCAATCTAAAAATCGTAAGCCTGCCGATATTTGCAGCTTTTCAGTTATTGAACTTTCTGTCCCGGCATAAATAACAGCTTCCGACGCATGGCTTTCGGAAGTTTTACGAAGCATAAAATATTCATCATTGTAATTTCCGGGATTGAAATTATGATTGTTGATATTTATTCCGAATCGAACAGTATGCTTGGGGTTGATGTAATAAATTAAATCGTTTTTCAGACTCAAATCAGAAATATTTGAGTTCCAATATTTGTTGTTTTCGATAGAAGAATACAAAAAATAGTCATATTTTCCCAGATAAATGGTTGTATTTGAAAATAATTTGTCGGTATATAAATGGTTGTATCTCAACGAAAAGGCTACATTTTTCCACGACAATGCTTGTGTTGTACTGTCGATTTGTTTGTTTTGTATGACATCATTGCCGGAATAGAGAGAGAGAAAAATGCGATTTTTACGTCCCATTTTAAAATTAAATTTTGTGTGAACATCATAAAACGATACTTTTTCGGTGGTTAAATATCTGCCAAACAAAGCATTGATTTGTGATTTGCGGAAGGAAACAAAATACGAACTTTTTTCCTTGGTAAAAGGACCGTCGAATGTGTAGCCAACTGCAATTGGGTCCATTTTCCCCGAAAATCCGAAGTGTTCTTTGTTGCCTTCTTTTGTTTTAATATCAGTAAAGCATGATAAACTACCGCCATATTCTATGGGAACCGATGATTTGTAAACTTTCATACTATTGACGGCATCGGGCGAAATTGCGGAGAAAAAACCCAGTAAATGCGAGGGATTGTAAACCGGAGCTTCATCAATGTAGATGATATTTTGGTCTTTATCGCCCCCGCGAACATTGTACAAAACTGAGCCGTCGCCCGATGATTGTACGCCCGGAATCCAATGTAGGGATTTGACAACATCGGCTTCGCCTGCTAATCCGGTATTTCGACAAATGTCGGAGGCATTGAGTTTTATTCGTTTTGTCGGGTTATTATTTATAACATCTAACCTGTCATCTGTGTTAATAACGACTACGCTTAATTCTTGTTCATCGGCATTTAAAACTTGATTTATTTTGGTATCAGTGTTTAAATTCAGTGAAATTACGGTTTTTTCGTAACCGGGAAACGAAAATGAAATAAGGTACGTTCCGACCGGCAAGCTCAAAGAGAAAAAACCGTAGGCATTTGTCACGGTTCCGGTTGCTGTTCCGGTAACACTTACGGAAGCTCCGATTATAGCTTCTCCATCTATTTTATCGCGAACGAATCCGCTGAGAGTGCGTTTCGAAATTTTTGTTTCATTGAGGTTTTCGTCATTGGGGATTTCTCGGCGATAGGGTTTTAATATCAGTTTATTTTCAATTTGAATATAATCGATGTTATTTTCATGAAATAATGCGGAGAATATTGTTTCGACAGATTTTTTTCTGGCTATTAATGTTATCGGTTGTGAAGCATTTATTAGATCGGTGCTGTAAGAAAATTCGATACCGGATTGTCGGGTAATTTCTTTTAAAACATCGAAAAGAGGCTTATTTTTTGCAATAATTGTTATTTTTTTGTCGAGATTTTGTGATTTAGCAACGTTTGAAGTCAAAATAATGAAAAATAGAGGCAGGACAAAAGATAAAATAGTAAGCAGATACTTAAATGTATTCAGAATCAGCTGTTTAGCGGGCATAAAATTTCTTGATTATTCGTATTATATTCTAACTATTTCGTATGTATTACCTGATTTTATAATACGAAGATTAAGTGTTGTTTCAATAATTTTCAGCACCGTATCGAGCGATTCGTCATTAAAAGAAACATTTAATCGACATTTGCCGATTTCCGTATTTTTTAGAACGATTTTAACATGATACGTGCGTTCTAAATCTTTCACTACTATGCTCAGCGGAACGTTTTCAAAATTCAATTGTCGGTTGCTCCATGAAATTAGATTTGGATTGTTTCCGATATTTTTTTCCGGATTCTTTTCCATGGGATTGAAAAATGTATTTTCGTTCGGATTTAATATTAGTTCTTTTTGTGGATTTGATGAATCATAAACTCTTACTTTGCCTTCTGATACCGCTACAAAGACCCCGGAATCTCTTTCTTCGGCATAAAATTTTGTTCCTATAACTTCTATCGAGACCAGTGATGTTTTAACTACAAAAGGTTTATTAACGTTATGTGATACTTCAAAATAAGCATCACCGCTGAGTTTTACTTCGCGTTGTTTTTTATTAAACCCCTTTGAGTATTCGAGTGTAGAATGTATATTTAATGCAACCTGCGAGCCATCGGAAAGATTGGTTTTTAAAACACTTTCTTCCGCCGTAAGATTGGTACTCATTGTGCTGTCGAGATACAGTAAACCGCCTCCGACAAGCATCACAAGAGCCAACATTGCAGCGGCTGCGTACAGAATATAACTTTTGCGATGTGTGGTTTTTCCGCCGAAATCCTGAAATGATGAAAAATTAATCCGCGAAGCAATCATGTCCCATTCCCGTTCAATTTCGAGTGCCGAAACTTCCGAATTTGTGTAATTTTTTGTCAGTTCAAATGTTTTTTTGTATTTGTCAAATATCTTTTGATTTTTTGAATCACTTTTCAGCCACATTTGCAGCAATGCAGTTTCCGAATCGTCTGTTTCGCGAGACAAGTATCTGAAAATCAATTCTATATATCTTTCATTATCCGACATTTCTTTTTTTCTTTATTTTAATACACTTCAAACGGCTTTGTCCCCGAAATGATTTTACATTATTTTATCAATAAAAATAAAACAATCGTCAAATATTCTGCCAAATCAATTCTGAGTATTTTCATTGCTTTTGAAATATGTGTTTCTACTGTTTTTATCGAAATTTTAAGTTTATCTGCAATTTCCTGATATTTTAGGTTTTCGTTTCGGCTCATCAAAAATACTTCGCGGCATTTCGGAGGCAACGATTCCAAAGATTTTTCGATAATACTTCGCATTTCAATGGTTTCGATACTCTCATCGGTACTGAATGCTTGTTCGGTATTTTTTTCGAGTGCAAATTCATTGCGGTCGAATTTTTTATTGTCGCGAATAAAATTTAAACATCTGTTATTCACCGAAGTATATAAATACGATTTTACGGCTTTTTCAAGGTCAATTTCTTCGCGTTTTTCCCACAATTTAACAAAAACATCGTGCACAATTTCTTTGGCGGAATCCAAATCTCCGGTGAATTTCAGGGCAAAACCCGTCAATGGCTTGAAATAATCCCTGAACAATGCTTCAAAGGCTTTTTTGTCTAAGGAATACGATATTTTTATAAATGGTTTCAAATTCTATTTTGTACAAAATTGCTAA
>DYMH01000109.1 GCA_020721645.1 Draconibacterium orientale | reverse complement strand
TTTTTAGTTTTTAGTTTTTAGTTTTTAGTTTTTAGTTTTTAGTTTTTAGTTTTTTACTGTTTCATCAATTTTAAGCCGATTCGGCATTCGATACAGCGTTTTTTCGAACAATATTCGTTGGTTAAATGAATTAAAGCCTGCGAAAAAAGAGCATTTGGCGGATTGAATCCAATATTTTGCCAATTGCGAATAATCGAATTATTTTCGGGCTTCATTTGTTCCAAAAAATTTAAAGCCTTATCTTTAATTGCGTCATTGTCTTTATGTTTACCGTAAATAAACAAAAATGGAATTACGGTATTAATAATGAGATTTTCCACAGCTTCTTTCCCTATCGTTTTCAGCATTGTCGGCGATTCACTGCCAAAAGTATAATGATTGCTCCAATAATCGGAAGCTTCGGCATCGAAAATCTTTTTTAACTCATCAATATCAACATTTTCAACGATTTTAGAAAACAAATGCGAAGATTTTGAAATTAAATGAGCAAATTGTGAAATACGAATGGTCGGAAAATTTTGAGGTCGCATTCGCAAAAATTTCCACAAATGCTCATCAAGCGGTTTTAAACTATATTTCGACTGAAGAAAATAATATTCTTTTCTCAAATTTTGAAAATATTCGTCTTGGCAAATATTTTTTTCCAAAAATCCGGCTTGCCCAAATAATAATGCTTCGATTTGAAACCGATTGCCTTTATGTTTGGAGAGGATTTTTTGAGAAATTGATTTTGCCAACATTTCAAACGGTTCGGCATTTACTTTGAAGCCAAAAGCTCGGGCTGTAAAAATATATAAGGTTTCTTCCCAATCATTTTTACTGTGTTCCAGGATATGATTGATTTGCTCGGTTTTTGCCTGCATTCTTTCAAACAATACACTGCTGAGCCACGAGTTGATGATAAAATTATCGACATTCAATATTGATGCCGCACAGGCTATGGGCTCGTGAGAGTGTATTAATGATTCATACTCAAACAATAACTTATCGTTGATTTTAATTTCAGCTGTCGGAATTTCGAACCCATTTGTACGAACTACATCATAATCATTATTATAAACGACTTGCAGAATAACATTGTCGTACGATTTATCTCTCGTGTGGGCATGTTTTTTCCAATCAGATGAATTAACATGAATTTCGACATTTCCTGCCCAAACCGTATCATCAATCTTCACTTTTGCATTGAAAAAATCCGGACCCGAATCGTGATTATGTATTCCCGAATCGATAAGCGTAATTTTTCTTCCTTTATCATCGAAAAAATTAGTTTGGTCAAATAATTGAAATTTCCAAACATATTGAAGAAAACGTTCGTCGAATTTCATGGCGGTTGGTCTGAGAAAGTGTGAAAACTAAAAACTAAAAGTGAAAAACTAAAAACTAAAAGTGAAAAACTAAAAGTGAAAAACAAAAAGTAAAAAGGGAAAAACCAAAAAAGAAAAGTCTTTAAAACCTGTTATTTATGGAATATTAAAGAATTTCCTTTTCAACAAGTTAAAGTATTAAACACGAACCCAAATTATTAATTCATTAACAATTAACTATTAACAACTAATAATTAACACTTATTTCCCGAAATTAGGATTTTCAATCAAATCCATTTGGCATTTCGGACATTTGCCGGCTGTTTCGGAAAAACTTCCTTCGCATTTCATCGGACAAACGTATTTTGCTGTTTTTTCGTCTAACATAACGGTTTTCACTGTATCGGCTTTAACTTCTTCAATAACAGAATCTTGTTTTTCTTCCTTTGAGCCGCTGTTAGCACACGAAAAAATAAAAGAAAATGACGCAAAGGTCAATAACATGATTGCAAATTTTAATGTTTTCATTGTTCTGATTTTTTTTAATGATATTTTGAATGTAGAAGGCAAAAATGATAAAAAACGACTTATTATCAAAATGTTTTCGGAAATGTTTTTTTGTATTTTGATATTTTTCTACTTTTGTAAGTTTTATAGATTTTTTAAGAAAAAATAATCATTTCAAAAAATAAATTAACATACAAAAAATGAAAATTAAAGAAGTTAAAGCGATTGAAGTTCTCGATTCACGAGGAAATCCTACCGTAGAAGTTGAAGTAACACTAGAAAACGGCGTAAAAGGTCGTGCAATCGTTCCTTCGGGAGCATCGACCGGCGAACGTGAAGCTGTTGAATTACGCGACGGCGACAAATCTCGCTACAACGGAAAAGGTGTTTTGAAAGCCATCGAAAATGTGAACAAAACCATTGCCCCCGTGGTTATTGGTATGTGTGTATTTCAACAACGAAATATCGACATGACGATGAACAAACTCGATGGGACACCGTTCAAATCAAAATTAGGTGCCAACGCCATTCTCGGCGTTTCGATGGCAGTTGCACGAGCTGCCGCAACTCAATTGGGAATGCCGCTGTATCGCTACATCGGAGGAATGAATGCTTGTGTTTTACCCGTTCCGTCGATGAACGTTATCAACGGAGGTTCGCATGCCGGAAATAATGTTGATTTTCAGGAATTTATGATTGTTCCTCACAATGCCCCGGATTTTAAAACAGCAATCCGTATGGGTGCCGAAACATTCCATGCACTCGGTAAAATATTGAAAGACAAAGGTTACAATACCGGCGTTGGCGACGAAGGCGGATATGCTCCCGAATTGAAATCGAACGAAGAAGCGATGGAGGTTATCGTTGCTGCGATTGAAAAAGCGGGCTACAGACCGGGCAAAGATATTTCGATTGCACTCGACCCTGCAACCAGCGAAATGTTCGAGAATGGAAAATATGTTTTCTTTAAATCGGATAAATCGACAAAAACTTCGGACGAAATGATTGAATTGTGGAAGTCGTGGGTCGAAAAATATCCGATTATTTCCATCGAAGACGGCATGGCAGAAGGCGACTGGGCAGGCTGGCAAAAAATGACCGCCGAATTGGGACACAAAATAGAAATCGTTGGCGATGATTTGTTATGCACAAACAAGGCAATTTTACAAGATGCTATCGACAAAAAAGCTGCAAATTCGATACTGATTAAAGTAAATCAAATCGGAACATTAACAGAAACATTGGAAACCATTGAACTTGCTCGTTTCAATAACTACAATTGCTTCGTATCGCACCGTTCGGGCGAAACCGAAGATACAACAATTGCTGATTTGGCAGTTGCCGTATCATCGGGCAAAATAAAGACCGGTTCGGCTTCTCGAAGCGAACGCATTGCTAAATTCAACCAATTGATTCGCATCGAAAACGAATTGGGTGAAGCAGCGGTTTTTGCAGGTTTGAAAGCTTTTAAAAATGCAAAATAAAGAAACGAAAATGTAATTTTTAAACAAAAAAAGCGAACTAAAATTCGCTTTTTTTATTCTGAAAAAAATGATACATTTGATTGAAAATAAAATCAAACAGATTCATTCAACCTAAAATCACTATGGAAAAGAAAAAATTAATAACATTGCCTCGAATATTGATTCTGTTTCCAGTTATCGCAATAGGTATTCAGTTTATTCCCGTTGATTTGAGTAATCCAAAAACATCACCCGAAAACGATTTTATAACACTCAAAAAACTTGATACAAAAACCGCAACATTGCTTCGGAATGCGTGCTACGATTGCCATTCGGACCAAGTACGCTTTCCGTGGTATTCTCATGTTGCACCAGTTTCGTGGCTGCTTAGCGGACATGTGGAAGAGGCACGCAATAATTTTAACTTTTCGCAATGGGGCACTTACCCCGAACACGAACAAATCGGTATCTCATCGAGCTGCTACGATGAAATTGCCGATGATGAAATGCCTTTAAAATCATATACTTTAATGCACCCCGATGCTCAACTTACCGATGCTCAGAAAGAAATATTAAAAGATTTGTTTTATCAGGAATAAAGATTCGTACTTTTGTAAATTACTTTTGAAGATTCTGTGAAAAAAATAGTATCACTTCTCAAATGGTTCGATATAATTAGGAAGCGGCTATACCTGCTGCCACTTTTTATAAGCATAATAGCTTTTTTATCAATCATTTACGATTTTGGTTTCGACCAATCCGAAAAGGAGGAAAACCTCTTACAAATAATATATGTAATAACACTCATAACCGGCATATTTTCAACGCTGTTTCGCTATATTTTTAAAGATACACGTCCTCGGTTTAAAACAGGAATTGTCGATTTTGTTTTAGTTGCCGTTTCGGCAATTTTAATTCCTGTCAGCATGGGTTTGACAGAGCAAAATTTTTCTATGTTGCTCACCGACCGTAACAGCATTTGGTTATATTTCACACTTTTTTTAATCTTCATTCGAGAATATTCTGCACTTAAAATCGATTTCAAACGAACAGTACTGAATCCTGCACAACTTTTTGTACTCGGATTTTTATTTGTGATAATACTCGGTAGTTTTATGTTGCTTTTACCAAAATCAACACATTCCGGAATTTCATTAGTTAATGCAATATTCACTTCCACAAGTGCTGTTTGTGTAACGGGCTTGTCATCGGTGGACACAGGAACAACTTTTACAGATTTTGGGCAATTTATCCTGCTTTCCCTGATACAAATCGGAGGTCTGGGAATTATGACATTTGCAGGCTATTTTGCCTATTTTTTCAAAGGCAGCACATCTTATGAAAACCAAATTGTACTCCGCGATTTAACAAGTACCGAAAAAATCGGTGAAATATTTGTAATTCTGAAAAAAATTCTACTCGTAACTCTTATTATCGAAGGAGTTGGAGCCTTATTAGTTTATATAAATTTAAACCCTCTTCTGCTCAAAACATTCAGCGAACGAATATGGTTTTCAATATTCCATTCAGTTTCAGCATTTTGCAATGCAGGATTTTCGACACTTCCTAATAATTTAGCACAAGCCGGTTTTCAATTCAATTATCCTTTGCATCTGATTATCGCATTTCTTATAATCATAGGTGGTATTGGATTTCCAATTGTTTTTAATATTTTTTCTTACACAAACAATATTCTAAAAAATACATTTTCATCACTATTTTTTAAAAAGAAACCGTTGTACATGCCTTGGATAATCAATATCAACACCCGAATCATTCTCATTACTACCATTAGTTTATTAATATTTGGCACGGTAACATTTTTTATTTTTGAGTACAACAATACGTTGGCTGTTCATGGATTGTGGGGAAAAATTGTAACATCTTTTTTCGGGTCTGTAACTCCACGAACCGCCGGATTTAACACAGTGGATAATTCATTGTTAACTTATCCCACCTTATTAATTGTATTTTTTTTAATGTGGGTGGGTGCTTCACCTGCATCTACGGGCGGCGGAATTAAAACAAGCACTTTGGCAGTTTCCGTACTCAATTTTCTGAGTTTGGCAAAAGGGAAAGCACGTGTCGAAATATTTCGTCGCGAAATAGCACAATCGACAATAAACAGAGCATCAGCAATTGTTATGCTTTCAATATTAATTATTGGATTGTCGATTATTTTTGTATCAATTTTTGACAGCGAAAAAGGATTGCTCAACATCTCTTTTGAATGCGTTTCGGCATTCGGAACCGTTGGATTAAGTCGAGGAATTACTGCAAGTTTGAGCGAGCAAAGTAAAATTATTATAGTTTTAACAATGTTCATCGGAAGAGTGAACATGCTCACATTATTAATTGCACTTGTTAAAAAAACGAAATATTTGAAATATCGGTACCCGACCGAAGAAATTTTAATTAATTGATAATTGATAATTGATAATTGATAATTGATAATTATTATTTTAAAAGATATGTGTTCAGTTTAAAAAGTCGCATAGCGGTTATATGTGCAAAATTATTTGTCATCAAAACATTGTAAAACAGTTAATTAGATAACTGCTTTGCGAGTTTGATTTTAAAATTTGAGATTTTTATACCGGACTCAGATATAATTTAACAAAAATAATTCAGGTGTTTCATAATTCCATAAATCATCACATCATCAAATCATCACATCACCAAATTATCACATCACCAAATCATCACATCAAATGAAATTTATTATCATCGGACTCGGAAATTTTGGAATTTCACTTGCAGAAAAGCTAACGCAAATGGGACATGAAGTGATTGGCGTTGACAATAATATGGGTAAAATTGAAGCAATTAAAGACAGTATTACGCATGCAATATGTTTAGACAGCACAGACCCACATGCAGTTATGAGCTTGCCGCTGAAAGATACAGAAGTGGTCATTGTAGCAATTGGTGAAGATGAAGGTGCGAACATTATGACAACGGCTTTGATGAAGAAAATGCAAGTTAAACGCCTTATCAGTAGGTCGATGTCTCCTTTGCACGAAACAGTTCTCGAAGCCATGGGCATCGATGAAATCGTTCGCCCCGAACACGAAACAGCCGAACGTTGGGTCAAAAAATTAACACAAGACGAAGTCATTGATTCTTTTGAATTGGGAAAAGATTACAGTATTGTAGAATCAATTGTAGGATCTAAATATCACGGTAAAAACTTGGCAGAATTGAATCTGTCTAAAATATATAACATATTGGTATTGACCACTATGAGAGAATCATCGGAAATAAATTTTCTCGGAATTTCAAAGAAAACACGTAATGTTTATGGCATAGCCACTGCTCAAACGATTATTCACAAAGGAGATATTTTGGTTTTATACGGGAAAAACGATGATATTCAGAAATTTTTAGATGATTAAAGCAGACTCGACATCAAAATAAAATAAGTAATGGTTAATTATTAATTGTTAATGAATAATGAGGTAGTCATTTGATTTTGATAAGAATACGGACATTATAAAATACAAATAAATCCGGACGATTACTTAAAAAGAACATTTCTGCGGCTCAGCAAAGTTTGCGGCTTGTGTGCGAAAGATATTTTTTTCAATAAAATATACTTTCTTTTGTTTTTTTGATATTTTTATGCAAAATTTAAAATATTCCTGCAAGCGTTTTACACAATTCCTCCAAATACATTTTATCTGTTTCATCGAACATATCCTCAAATTCGCTGTCGATATCTAAAACAGCAATCACTTCACCATTTTTCAGAATCGGGACAACAATTTCGGATTTTGCCAAACTGCTGCATGCAATATGTCCCTGAAATTGCTCAACATCAGGAACAATAATGGTTTCGGCATTTTGCCAAGCTGTTCCGCAAACGCCTTTCCCTTTGGCAATGCGTGTGCAGGCAACGGGTCCTTGAAACGGACCGAGAATCAATGTTTCGTTTTTAACGATATAAACCCCGACCCAAAAAAAATCCAGTCCAAAATACAAAGCCGAAGAAATATTTCCCAAATTCGCTGTCAGGTCGCTTTCGCCTTCAATCAGAGCTGCGATTTGGGGAAGCAATGATTGATATTTTTCCGGTTTTGATGCAGAAAAATTCATAGTGATGTTTTCACTCATTTTTTATTGATTAATCTGCTGTAAATTCGATACTTACTGTGGGAATAATTCGTTTTATGCGGTAAATTTCATTATCGTCAAATGGGTTGTTTCGTAAATTAAGTTGGCGAAGATTTTGTAAATTTTTGATTTCATCGGGCAGTTTTTTGATTTGATTTCCAAACAGGTTGAGGATTTGCAGGTTTTCGAGCTGTCCGATTTCGGCAGGCAGTTCTGTGAGTTGATTTCCGGATAGGATAAGGTCTTCGAGTATCGAAAGACCGCCAATTTCGGGCGAAATGCTCGTAAATTTATTATCGCTCAAATCTAATTTTGTCAGAACGGGCATTTTTGGCAAAACTGCGGGCATTTGTGTGAAAGAATTGGCACTCAAATCCAAAACGATAAGGCTTTGCAAATTTTCTAAAGATGCGGGTAAATCGGTTAAGGAATTTCCGCGAACGTTAATTTCGGCAAGTCCTTCAATATCACCAAGTTCAGATGGCAGCTCGTTGATGTAATCGTTGTTTGCGGTGAGTTTTATCAAGCCGCTCATTTTTCCAATTTCGGGTGGCAATTTTTGTAAATCCGGATTCTCGCTGATGTCTAATTCTGTGATTTCTTTTAACTTACCCAGTGAAGCCGGAACTTTTTTCAGTTGATTTTTTCCTAAATACAAAGTGAGTAATTTGGTTAAATTGCCAATTTCTTCGGGCAATGAAGTGAGCTCGTTGCTTTCCAGACTTAATACCTGAATGTTGGTTAAAAAACCGATTTCTTTCGGAATTTTTGTTAAACCGTTCTCTCTCAGGTCGATATATTGCAATTTGGTGTTTTCTTTAATTTCTACAGGAATTTCGGAAATTTGATTGTTTTTTAAATCAAGCAGTTCGAGATGTTTTAGTTTTTTTATCAAAACCGGAATCGAAGCGATATTGTTTCTTCCGGCTTTTATCACTTGCAGATTCGTTAAATCAAACAAATAAAATGGAAGTTCATCGATATTATTGTTTTCGATGTTTAAAATCTGCAAATAAGTGAGTTTTGTGATTTCTTTGGGCAAAAAGGGTGTGTTTGTGAGGCTTAGAATATGAACGTTTTCGGGATTCAGATACGCTTCGTCCAAGGACGTAAAATTATAATCGTTTGCCAATTCGTCCGAATTGAGTCTCATGTTTATTTCGGTCGATTTCAGAGAATCCTGCAATTCGCGAATTTTCGGAAATGGAATTTTGTTGCCTCGCAAATTCAGAACCATCAGATTTTTCATACTCAGCATTTCATCAGGAATGGTTTTCAGCTTATTGAATCCAAAATTAAGCTCAGTAATAAAGGTATCGGCACAAAAACTTGCCGGAATCAGGGGGATTTTATTGTATTCGATGTTGATTTTTCGTAATTGTGTTAATTTTTCCCACTCCGAAGGCAATTCTATAATTTTATTATCGGCTATCGACAGTTCTTGAAGATTTTGAAGTTTAAAAATATCTTTGGGAACTTCAATTAATTTATTCCCGGAAAGATTCAATTTTTCGAGATTTGACAATCCGCTGAGTTTGGGCGAAATTTCAATCTTATTATCTGCAAGATTCAGAGATTTTAATTTCTTAAATTTTTCAACCTGTTTCGGAGCTTCAATGAATTTATTCGAGCTTAAATCCAAAACTTCCAAATTTTCTATTTTTCCGATTTTATCGGGCAAAAGTGTTAATTTATTTCCTTTTAAATCCAGAACTTTAAGAGACACCAAACCGCCATATTCTTCCGGGAGTAATTTCAATTCATTTTCTTGCATCATTAATACTTCCAAATGAGTTAATGCTAAGACTTGGGGCGGAATTTCTTTGAACGAATTGCCGTTGAGATTCAAATATTTCAAATTTGTCAATTTTTCAAAATCCGGCGACAGTGTTTTGATATAATTAAAACTCAAATCCAGTGTATCCACGGCTTCCGGATTACTGAGGGCTTCCGTCAAATCGGTAAATGTGCCTGTTTGAGAAAATGTGTTTTCCGCTGCCCAAAAGCCCAATGTGAGCATTATTACCGCAAGTTTGATAACGAATTTGTTCATATAGGTCGATTTTTGAAATATTGTTTTAACTGACAAAAATATTAAATATAAAACAAGTAATGAAAATTTTTAAAAAATATATTGCCTTTTATTTTAAAAAGCATGTATTATCTTTTTTATAGCTTGACTTCAGGCTGATATTAACGAAATATCTTTTTCAAATTTCTTATAAATAATGAATTTGTACAATAATTTTTTTTATGGGCAGAGTTTGATTTTTAGGAAATCAGAATCTGTTTATATATACTGAAAATATGTAAATTTGATAATTATTTGTTTATCTGATAATTATGTAATTGTAAAAGTAGAGTTTTAAACCGTGCAGTGTATAAATTAAAAAAAATGCTTATCCCGATTATTACCTATATAGTTTGTAAAATTTGTATCTTACTGTAAAACTGAGAAAAAAAGATATTATTTTTTGAGATGTGTGCAACACGTCTCTACGTGCAGAACTTTCTGTATACTTTGTAGAGACGACTTGCGGTCGTCTCAAAAATTATAAAATTGTTTCAAAATATAATTTTAGGTATTATGCGGGATAAGCATATTAAAAAATCATCGAAAAGCTGGTAAATAATAAAGTCGATTATCAAATAATCTATAAAAACGCCTTTAATAAAAGCTCTTCATAAACATACAATTACCTCATTTTCTGCTATTTTTCTAAATACTAACTACTAATTACTAATTCTACTTTGACAAATTTAAAACACGGAGAATTAATTTATTGCGTACATTTTAACTTATTCCGATTTTTTTCTCAAATAGAATTCGTATGATTTCAGTTTTGAGAACCCACAGAGTTTCACAGAGAATAAAACCGCAAAGCGGTTTTTAGAACACAGTGTCCTCTGTGAGTCCTCCTACAGCTTTGGCTTGAAAACCGATTTTTTAAATAATGAACAGCAATATATTTCTTCACATAACAAAATTTCTCTGTGTTAAAACTAATCTGTTATAGTAGAACTAACTACTTTTATTATATTTTTATTTTAAAGAATCAACCTTGCAGAGACAGTCTGTTCAAATATTTATTTTTTAACCAAAATAAATTTCTAAACAAAAGTTTAGTTTCTATATTTGCAAAGTTTTTTTTTAAAATATGCACATTAGATTTTACAAAAATTAACATTCAATCTTATGAAAAAAGTAGTATTAATCGGTCTTCTGAGTGTATTTTTTCTTCATTCGGAAGCACAAAAAAAAGTAGGTAAAGTGAAAATAGAAAACCAAAGAGATTCCGTCAGTTACGCATTGGGTGTGAGTATCGGTACCAATTTAAAATCTCAAAATATCACAGAAATCAATCCCTTGGCAATGGCAAAAGCTTTGGAAGATATTTACAGCGAAAAAGGTGCTACAATGACTGCCGACCAAGCCAACGAAATTATTCAAAAATTTTTCGACAGCAAAGAATCGTCTAAATATCAATCGACAATAGATGAAGGGAAAAAGTTCTTAGCCGAAAACTCTAAAAAAGCCGGCGTTGTTACACTTCCCGATGGTTTGCAGTATAAAGTTATTACAGAAGGAACAGGCAACAAACCCGGACCCGATGACCAAGTAAAAACTCATTACAAAGGCACATTAATTGACGGAACGGTTTTCGATTCATCATACGATCGCGGAGAACCTCTGGTTTTCGGTGTCAGCCAAGTAATTAAAGGTTGGACCGAAGCTCTGCAACTTATGAAAGAAGGTTCGAAATGGGAGCTTTATATCCCTTCCGATTTGGCTTACGGTTCACGCGATATGGGAACTATTAAACCATTCAGCACTCTGATTTTTACAGTAGAACTCATATCCATAGAAAAATAATTCAATAACAAATAATTAAAATTCAGAACAATCGCATTTGATATTTCAAATATCAATGTAAAAAAAGAAAATTATGAAAAGAGTATCATTGATTTTAGTTGCAGCCGTTATTTTATCGGCTTCGTGCAAAAAAAGCGGAAGCAATGCTAAGTTAGCCACAAATATCGATTCTGTCAGCTACGCATTAGGTGTTAATATCGGCGAAAGCATGTACAAACAAAACGAAAAAGACTTTAATCCCGAATTTATCAAACAAGGTTATGCTGCAATGTTTGACAGCAGTTCTTTGATTAAACCCGAAGAAGCATTAAAATTATTACAGGATTATTTTCAAAAGAAACAAAAAGCAAAAGAAGAAAAAGTTTTGAAAGAAGGGGCTGATTTTTTAGCTGCCAATAAATCGGCAGAAGGCGTTGTTACACTTCCAAGCGGTTTGCAATACAAAGTTATTAAAAACGGAACAGGACCAATGCCCAAAGAAACCGACAAAGTAAGCGTTCACTATACCGGAAAACTCATCAGCGGAACCGTTTTTGAAAGCACAGAAGGCAAAGAACCCGCTTCGTTTCCTGTAAACGGCGTTATCAAAGGCTGGGTTGAAGCATTGCAATTAATGCCCGTTGGCTCGAAATGGACTTTATACATTCCTTCCGAATTGGCTTATGGAGCAAATCCGCGTCCGGGCGGAGCAATTGAACCAAACATGGCTTTGGTTTTCGATATCGAACTTCTTTCAATCGATAAAGACGTTCCCAACAAAGACCAAAAGAAAATCAAATAAAACACAAAACCGGAGTCGCAAGGTATGAGAAAATAATTAAATGACTCTGCAATAAAGTTTAATACAATTATTTACAGGCAGTTGAAAATTCTTCTGCCTGTTTTTTTTACGATTGTTGATAAAAATTAAATCTGTTTTTTTTCATTTCTGAATAATAATTTAACTTTAACATTTATTATTTTTTATAAATTCTCACTACTAAATACTCAATATTAAATACTGATTACTATGACAACAGGCACTATTTTTACAGAGAAAGGCGATATGAAAATCGAATTTTACGATGATGATGCTCCGGCAACGGTTGCTAATTTCGTTGAATTATCGAAAAAAGGATATTACGACGGATTGAATTTTCACCGTGTCATTCCCGGATTTGTTATTCAGGGTGGCTGCCCGCGCGGAGACGGAACGGGCGGACCGGGTTACAAAATCAAATGCGAAACCGGAGGAACAAAACAATATCACGACCGAGGCGTGCTTTCGATGGCTCATGCTGGAAAAGATACCGGTGGTTCGCAATTCTTCGTATGTTTCAATAGAGAAAACACGCAACATCTCGATCGTGTTCATACTTGTTTTGGGCGTGTTATCGAGGGTGTGGATACGATTGAAAAAATTAAACAAGGCGATAAAATCGTAAAAATTTCGATTGATTAGTTCTTAAAAAGTGAAAAAATGTAGAATTTTCTGCTTACTTTTTTTTAACAAATCAACCTATCAAAGTTTACATCAATATCAGTCTTTTTCTAACTACTAACTACTAACTACTAACTACTAACTACTAACTACTAACTACTAACTACTAATGCGAATCAAGGGTTGAAAAAAAATCGTAAAATATTCTGAATAAATCTTTTAGGTTTTATTCAAAATCCCCG
>DYMH01000237.1 GCA_020721645.1 Draconibacterium orientale | reverse complement strand
AAATTTGCTTTGTTTTGATTGTATTTATTCGAGGCAAAGCCTCTTTTAAAATATTCGACTAAAACAAAACCTTAGCCGAACGATTCAGCGAAATCTTTACCAAATGAATAGCTTATTTCGTTACAGTCCCCAAGAAATTGGTTTCGGTTTCAAATTTTTGTAACTCTGTGTGAAAAAATATTTAATGCAGACAGTTATAATAACAATAGTTCATTAAAATGTGAAAAATATGAAAATTAGGAAATGTGAAAATTGATTAAGGAACGTTTTAGAAAAAAATTGTAATAGTTAATTTTATAAATTGCTCTTAAACATGCGAAAGCAATATTAACCTTTATACATGTTATTTTTATATCTCGCAGAGCCTTAAAGCACGCAAAGATACTGATATTGAACAATTTGCGACTTAGCGTCTTAGCGATAAATAATATCTGTAATATGTTTATCCCGAATAATACCTAAAATGATATTTTGAAACATTTTTTTTTGAGACGACCGCAAGTCGTCTCTACACACTATGCAGAAAGTTCTGTACGTAGAGACGTGTTGCACACGTCTCAAAAAATAATTTCTTTTTTCACTGTTTTACAATAAGATACAAATTTTACAAACTATATAGGTAATAATCGGGATAAGCATTATCTGTAAATTACTAATATTCTGTTAGATATAAAAATATAACGAAGTATAACATTAATAATTAACCATTACTATAATAACCTTAGGGCGTTTTTAAAACTTGGCAGACTTGCTCTTTTTTTTGCCTTCACAATACCGTTTACAACCTCTAAATAACAAAAAAGCACAGATAAAATCTACGCTTAGCTGCTTCGTTTTTAGTTTGTTACAGACTTCTCCGTGCGGGAGTTTTTAACCATAGCCGTCAAGCTAATTTATATATTTTTGATTTACAGTAACATATAAATATATACTATTTTTACCCTCATACTTTGTTTGTTTGAAGGTATTTAATTTACTTTGGGCCATATTCAAAAGAACGTTTTTTTGATTATTAATAAAACCAATCCTGTATCCTTATGCGGATTGGTTTTTCGATATAAAGATATAATTAATTTGTTGTATTGCAAAATAATAAGTTAATTATTTCTTCAAAATTACACCGATTTTTTCGCTTTTCCGACCAATGATTATCCTCTAAGGTGAGTATTATTTTTATGATTATTCCATTAATTTTTTCCACGTTGTTTGAAAGAATTTCTTCTCGAAAATGATGTTTTATTTCGTTGGTCATTTGAAAACTTTTGCTGATGCTCAGTAATTTTTGTTTTTCATTAAAAAAATAGTTGCGGCACGAGGAAATCACTTGCCAATTGATTAATATCCAAAGCAATTTCAGATAAATGCTTGTCAAAAATCGTTCAATTTTCATTTTACGAAATTTGTCGATATGCAGTATGGATTTCCAAATTTTAAAAACCAATTCTATCTGCCAACGGGTTCTATAAAGTTTTGATATTGTTTCGGCTGTGCATTTATCCGCAGGAATATTGCAAACAAACAAATTAAATCGTGATCTGATTCGGAATTCATCGGTAATGTCGGTGCCGGGTTTGTTTATTTCTTTTTTGCGCCGCCTGATGCGCTTTTCATACACTTCATCGGGCATCAATTCAATTATAAGTCGGACAGGACGCTTTTTACTGCCCACAAACACGTTCATTTCCATTCGGCTGATTTGTGTTTGAATCATGTGTCGATACATTTTCTCAAAATCCAAACGTGTTTCGTTTTGTGTATCCGCTCGAACGATTGTGTTGGTATAGAGCCTGCTGATAAAAAAAGCTTCTTTTTCCACAATTTCCTGAATCACTTTATCGGAATAGTATCCCAAATCGCGGATTATCAGGTCTGCTTTGCAAATATCATGCTTTTTGGATACAGCATCCTTTGCATCATTGGTTACCGCGGAATTGATGTCAAGATCAATGACTCGATTACTTTTGAGATCGAATTCGAACTGAATACTCACGCCGGCTTTCGAACTCGGTCCGCCGCCTTTGCCGTATCCCTCAAAATGTTCGGACAGCGATTCGTGCAGTCCGAATGTGGTGGAATCTTTGATGCGAACGGTATTGAACAGTTGTAACTCGTTCGGTGCAAGAGTTGAACTGATTTGTGAAGCCAGTGTCTGAGAAATAAGTGTTTTTACAAAATCGACACTTGCCTGAGAAAATCTCTCGTCCAAGCCTTGTTTGCTCACATGCAAGGTGTGTTCGCTCTTGGCTCTTGAAGAAATTTGACGCAGGCTTTTCAGTTCGGAATCTACTCCGTAAAGCATCAAGTGTAGAAACAGTGACGGTGTCATCTTGCTTTTTCGAACAAGAAATTTTGTTTTCCGTGCAAGCTCTTCCAACTTCGCTGAATCAAGAATATGCGAAAATGTGGTTTTAAAATTATCGACAATACTTCGATAACCCCCATTAATACATTGATGGGACTCTTAGCTTGACGGCTATGGTTTTTAACTTCGCTTGCCGTTCTGTTTGCATAATTCTATGCTTAGCCGGTTATTATATCAGTTCACGAACTTTTGCTATTTCTTTCG
>DYMH01000108.1 GCA_020721645.1 Draconibacterium orientale | reverse complement strand
CGAACAAAAACCGTTGATTTGGAACAGCAGGAAACCATCACCAAAGACAGCGTAACCATAAAAGTAAATGCCGTATTGTGGTATCGAATTGTGGATCCCAAAAAAGCGATACTGGAAGTTGCGAATTACAACATGGCAGTTTATATGTTTTCAGTTACCACACTTCGAAATATATTAGGGCAACATATATTAGATGAAGTATTGAAAGAACGTGAGAAAATAAATGATATGCTTCAAGAAATTGTTGATAAAACCACCGAACCGTGGGGCATAAAAATTGAGATGGTTGAAATGAAAGATGTTGAAATTCCGGAATCCATGCAACGTGCGATGGCACGTGAAGCAGAAGCTGTTCGCGAAAAACGTGCCCGAATCATTAAAGCAGAAGCCGAATTGGAAGCGTCCGAAAAACTTTCTAATGCAGCAAATCAAATGGCAATGAATCCCATGGCATTGGAGTTACGCCGAATGCAAATGCTTTCGGAAATCGGCACCGACCACAACACCACAACAATTGTCATGATTCCTTCCGAAATCACCTCGGCTCTGAAATCTTTCAGCGATCAAATAAAATAAAAAATTTGCGAATTACATGTTCATCTTTTTACTTAAAAATTAAAAGTCATGAGACCGGTATTATTTACTTTTTCGATTTTGCTTGGCATGCAGTACAGCAGTCAGTATCAAATATTTTATGTTAATGAAGCACCTTTCGGCACGTTTCGTTATCCAAATAAACTGAGTCCGACAGCAGGTGCAACTGCCTGTATTTTAGCCGAATTGCCAACAAAAAACAAGAATCATTTTGGTGTAGGGTTGAATTTTAATCAAAAAGGATTTGTTGAAAAAGGCGAAACACTCTCCGAAAACGGGACACTAAAAGGTGAATATTCAAAACGGTACACTTTCAATTACACTGCATTGCAAATCAATTATCGACGCGAATTATTTTCGATTAAAAAATTGACTCTATTCTTAAACAACGGTTTTACGACAGAATATCTAATAAATTGTCCGAATATAGACAAAGGATTGAATTTTTCGTACATCGGCGGGCTGGGTTCGGAGTTTGAACTGAAAGGAAAATGGAATTTAATCATTTCGAGCGAATATCGAACAGCACTCCACCGCTACAACGATTATTATACCGGACAGTACAAACCCTATTCGTTGGGGCTTATGATTGGCTTGCACAAGAACTAAAATAACGGGATTTTTCAGAAACAAAGCTAAAAACAGAAAAAATGGCACGACGCATTATAGGGATTCACGAAAAATTGCCGATTTTAGAGACATTGCCGCTTAGTTTTCAACACTTAACCGCCATGTTCGGTGCCACCATACTTGTTCCGATACTTTTGGGCGTTGATCCGTCCATTGCCTTGTTAATGAACGGCATCGGCACCTTAATTTATTCGTGGGTGAGTAAGGGCGGCATACCGGCCTATTTGGGGTCGAGCTTTGCTTTCATTGCCCCTACATTACTGATAACGGCAAGTTACGGTGGTTTTAATAATGCCCAATCGGGATTTATATTTTTTGGACTGTTCTTTATTGCTGTATCCTTTGTTGTCAAATATTGGGGCATTCGGTGGATAAATATCGTTTTCCCACCGGCTGTTATGGGTGCCGTTGTGGCAATCATCGGTTTGGAATTGGCACCCATTGCCGCCGAGCAAGCCGGTCTTGCCCCCTATCCTACTCCGGTGGGCGAAATTGTTAAACCATTTATCATGTCGCCGCAAGTTGTTATCGTTTCTCTATTTACATTAAGTGTCGGTCTATTTGGTTCGGTTTTGTTCAGAGGTTTTTTTCAAATTATCCCGATTCTGATTGCGGTCGTAGCCGGATATTTACTGGCTCTGAGTATGAACATGGTCGATACTTCGGCAATAGCAAAGGCATCATGGTTTTCGATACCAAGTTTTCACGCCCCTGTTTATAATCTTAATGCCGTTATCATTATAGCTCCTGCCTGTTTGGTTGTTCTTGCCGAGCATATCAGCCACTTGATCGTTACAGGAAAAATTACGGGTAACGATTTAATGAAAACACCCGGATTGCATCGATCGCTGTTGGGCGACGGCATCAGCAATGTGCTTTCGGGCTTTACAGGCTCCCCGCCAAATACAACCTACGGCGAAAACATCGGCGTAATGGCAATCACACGAGTTTATTCGGTATGGGTCATTCGCGGTGCCGCTGTGATTGCCATACTGTTTTCGATGATCGGGAAAATATCTGCCGCCATATCCACAATACCCGCTGCGGTGATGGGCGGTATTACGATGTTGCTCTACGGCGTAATAGCAGTTCAAGGTATCCGAATGTTTGTTGAACAAAAAGTTGATTTCAGCCGAAATCGTAATATGATTCTGGGAGCCATTACATTTGTTGTCGGTGTGAGCGGAGCCGGATTGAATATTGGAACAGTTCAACTCAAAGGTATGGCTTTTGCCGCTGTAATCGGAATAAGTCTGTCTTTGACTTTTTGGATTTTCGACAAATTTAATTTTTTAAACAAAGACCTTTAAAATATATTTTTATGAGGAAATATATAACTGAGTTCAGTTTAAAAAGTTATAAAGTAGAAAGTTTATAAAGTTATAATACTGAAAATAAGGACTTTAACTTAAATTCGTATTTTCAAATAAATTACTGATTATGAATGATTTACTCTTTTCACTTTCAAACTTTATACTTTTTATACTTGACTCATAACTCTTAAAAATATTTAAGCCAAAAAGATTAAAAATAGCCCGTCAAAAATTTTTGCTCACATCAAGTGAATGAAAAATCATGTAAACGATTTTTTTTGTAATTCTTAAAAAAAATCTACCTTTGTGTGTTGTAAAACATAAAGCAGAGTATTATGCAAAAGAAAGGCGATAACGAAAACTGTTTGATTTCCCAAAATTCTATATTCAGCGTTTTATCTAAGAAAGAACAGGAAATTCTCCTCGAAAATAACACAAGCACATTTTATAATAAAGGCGAAATTATATATAAAGAAGGTGATAAGCCGATGGGATTAATATGCCTGTGCGATGGGATAGTGAAAGTTTTCAAAGAAGGTGTCGGCGGACGCGAACAAATCATCAGAATGCGCAAACCGATAAGTTTTATCGGATTTCGAGCCCTTTTTGCCGATGAAAATTACATTGCTTCCGCAGTAGCTATCAGCGATTGCTCAATATGCTCTATCGATAAATTGACATTAATTGAATTGATTAAAACCAACAGCGAACTCGCATTACGAATTATTAAAGAATTAGCCGAAGAATTAGGCTACTCGAACGAACGCACAATCAATCTAACCCAAAAACACATACGCGGGCGTTTGGCAGAATCACTTCTATTTTTAGTCAATACTTATGGTTTAGAAGATGATAATGCAACTCTGAAAGTTTATCTTTCGCGAGAAGATTTAGCAAATCTGTCGAATATGACAACATCAAACGCTATAAGAACCTTGTCAAGTTTTTCGCAAGAAGGACTTATCGAACTCGACGGACGCCGAATATCGGTAAAAGATTTTTCGGAGCTAGAAAAAATCAGCAATTTGGGATAGAACTAAAATTTACAAATGACTGAATACTACAACTATACTACCACGCACGACGAAAATTCCTTTTCAATTCTTATTCCGACTTGGAATAATTTGGAGCTTTTAAAATTATGTATTCATTCGATTCGGAAAAATTCACATTTTTCGCACGAAATCATCGTACATGTCAATGAAAACAGCGATAATACAAAAAAATGGCTCGAAGAAGAAAAAATTTCACACAGCCTGAATCACAAAAATGTAGGCGTTTGTCAAGCCGTAAACGCCTCTTATTCACTATCTTCGTGCGATTACGTGGTCTATTTAAACGATGATATGTATGTATTACCCGATTGGGATGTGTATTTATGGGAAGAAATTTCAAAAATCGGGCATTCATATTTTTATTTGTCGGCTTCGCTCATAGAACCACGCTTCACAGGCAATCTCTCGGTTTCGGCTCCCTTTGATTTTGGTCGCAGCCCGAAAGATTTTCGCGAGAAGGAGTTATTAGATTCCTATTCTGATATCAATATTCCCGACCGCTTCGGTTCTACCTGGCCGCCTTCGCTCATGCATCGAAAAATGTGGAATCTCATCGGCGGTTACAGCATCGAATATACGCCCGGAATGTATTCGGACCCGGATATTTCAATGAAATTGTGGTTTGTGGGCGTACGATATTTTAAAATTTGCGGTAAAAGTCGCGTGTATCATTTCATGTCGAAATCCACCGGGAAAGTGAAAAGGAATAACGGGCGTTTACAATTTTTTAAAAAGTGGAATATCAGCAGTTCAACATTTTACAAATTTTATTTGAGAATGGGCAAAGAATTTGACGGAATTTTGAATGTACCCGAAAAAACAACAGCCTATCGAAAGGCATTGCTCAAAGATAAAATTAAACGATATTTTCGCTCATAGAACGCTTTTTATGAATGGCTTTTGCATATTTTAGGAAAGTTTCGTGAGCAATTAATGCCGAAATGAGAAAACCGTTGAAACCTCCTAAAATGCCGAATTTTAAGACATAGTTTTTAACAAATTTAAAAGTAGGACTGAAAATCATCTTGAAAAACAAATTCTTTTTATTTTTCAAAATCAACTGCTCAGCCGCAATTTTGCTGAATTTATTGGATTGATTGAGATGCTCTTCAATGGAATTAAAAGAATAATGCAGCACATCGCCTTTCAAATAAAAAGGTTTTACTTCGGGTTTTAAATCCAATTTTTCGTGAATTATAGCGTTGTTCCACATCGCAAAATTTTTATGCCAAAGCCTGATTTTTTTATCCGGATACCAATCCGTACATCGAACAGGTTTGCCGCAATAAATCATCAATCGGTTGAAATAATAAGCTTTTTTAGGAAAGTCTTTGTTTTTTTCTGCAATAATATTTTTTTTCAATTCAGAAGAAACAACTTCGTCGGCATCTAACGACAGAATATAGTCGTTTGAAGATAAGCTGTTTGCAAAGTTTTTTTGAGCCGAATAACCTTCAAATTTGTTTTGAAAAAATTTAACATTTTCTCTTGTGCATCTATCTTTGGTTGAATCTGTTGAATATGAATCAATAACAATAATTTCATCGGCGATTTCAGAAACAGAATCAAGACATCGGGCAATGTTTTTTTCTTCGTTATATGTTATTATTGTAACAGAGAGCTTTTTCATTTGGTGTTAAATGTTTGTAGTCAATTCAAATATTTTTCCGGGCAAATTACGCACAACGCCTTTAAATTCGAGTTCGAGCAACAAGGCGGAAACTTTGCCTTGTGTCATATTTAATTTTTGACAAATTACATCAATTGTTTGATTTTTTTCTTGTTTCAAAACCTCTGAGATTTTTGTTTCGTCTTCATTCAAATCGACAAAAAGTTGGGTTTGAACCGATCTTTTTGCCGAATTTTGCTCCCAACCCAATAAATATTCCACATCACTAGAATTTTCGATGAGAGCGGCTTTATTACTCTTTATCAATCGGTTACAACCGACAGAATATTTATCTGAAATACGTCCCGGAAAGGCAAAAACTTCGCGATTGTAGGAATTAGCAATGTCGGCAGTAACCAATGAGCCGCCTTTTTCGCCAGATTCGGCAACAATGATTGCGTGCGCCAATCCGGCAATAATTCGATTACGACGCAGAAAATTTTGACGGTCGAATGTCGAATGGCTTGTAAATTCAGAAATTAAAGCTCCTCGTTCTTCTATTTCCCGAGCAGTCGCAGTATGAACCTGCGGATAAATTCTGTCCAAGCTGTGTCCTAAAACGGCAAAAGTGTCTAAATTATTTTTCAAAGCTGCTTTGTGTGCACAAATATCAATACCAAAAGCCAAACCGCTGACAATTATTGGATTTAATCCTGAACTTGCCATATCTGTTACCAATTTTTCAACATTGGCACGACCTCCGGCGGTGGCATTTCGTGTTCCCACGATACTGATAATTTTGCGATTTTCGAGATTCATTCTCCCTTTATAATAGAACAAAATTGGGGCATCGGGAATTTGTTTTAACAAATAGGGATAATCTTGGTCTAAAAAAAAAGAAGTTTTAATGTTATTTTTTTCGATAAAATGAATTTCTTTTTCGGCAATTTCAAGCACATTACGATTTGCGATGATTTGGTTTGCTGTTGTTTCTCCAATACCCGGAATTTTCATCAGGGCTGTTTTTTTTTCGGTAAACACTCCTTCGACACTGCCGGTGTAGGCAATAATATTTTTGGCGGTAACCGGACCGATTCCGGGGAACAATCCGATGGCAATCTTATATTTTAATATATTATTCGACATTTTTTGAATTATTATTTTTCTCTTTTTTCACTTTAATTTTACCTCCAACTATGATCACAATTTCTCCTTTAACTTCTTTATCTTTATAAAATCCAATCACGTCGGACAGTGTTCCGCGTTGTGTTTCTGCGTATATTTTGGTTATTTCCCTGGAAACGGAAACCGGACGTTCTTCGCCGAAAAAATTCCGAAATTCGTTCAAAGTCTTTAACAATCGAAAGGGTGATTCGTAGAAAATCATTGTTCTTTCTTCATTGGCAAGTTCTTTCAGCCGCTTTTGGCGACCTTTTTTGGGGGGCAGAAAACCCTCGAAGACAAATTTTTCGCAAGGCAAGCCCGAATTTACCAATGCCGGCACAAAAGCTGTTGCTCCCGGCAAAGTTTCAATTTCCACATTTTTTTTTATGCAGGCACGAACGAGCAAATATCCGGGGTCCGAAATTGCCGGAGTTCCTGCATCGGTAACCAGTGCAACGGATTGGGTTCCGGAAATTGACTCTGCCCAGCTTTCGGCAGTTTTGTGTTCGTTGAATTTATGATGAGAAGAAATCGGTTTCTGTATCTCGAAATGTTTTAATAAAAAAGCTGTTTTACGTGTATCTTCGGCTAATATGACATCTACGGATTTGAGAATTTCGAGTGCTCTGAGGGTGATGTCGCCTAAATTTCCGATTGGTGTAGGAACAATATAAAGTTTGCCCATTATTGAATTAATTGTTATATCTTCAACTGATTTAGTTGAGAATTTCAACTGCTAAAATAGTTATTTCAACGAAAAAACGCACTGTTTTTCACAAACAATTTGTAGTTCATTTTTTTAATCGGTTAATACCTTTCAGAAGGCAAAATGAGCGTAAAAATACAGCCTTTATTTTCCGGGCTTTCAACCACGAGCCGCCCCTTGTTTTTTTGTACAAATTCTTTACATAATATCAAGCCCAATCCTGTTCCGATTTCATCTTCTGTTCCGCTTGTGCTGTGTGATTTGTCGATTTTGTAAAGTTTATCAATTTGCTCCTGCGACATTCCGACACCAAAATCGCGAACGGTGATGTGTATTTCTTGATTTACGGTATGTGCCGAAACACTGATTTTTCCTTTTCTGTAAGAAAATTTTATGGCATTGGAGAGCAAATTTCGGATTATTCCCTCTGTCATTTCGCGGTCGGCAAATATAAAAATACCGGGTTCAATATCTTGGGAAATAGAAATTTCTTTTCGTTTACAAGCAGCCATATTCAAATCAATAACGCTCATGATAGTATCAAAAACAGACAAATTTTCCGGTGTGAAATCAATTTTTCCGGTTTGTGCACGCGACCATTGAAGAAGATTTTCGAGAAGTTTGTAGGCACTGCCGGCAGCTGTGTTGATATATTGAATTATGTTTTGAGTTTGCTCGCGGTCGTAATTTTCTTGGTTATCGGCAAGTAATTCAGTAAATCCCAGAATTTGATGAAACGGATTTTTTAGGTCGTGAGCTATAAGCGAGAAAAACTTATCTTTTGTTGCATTGAGTTCAGCTAATTTTTCTTTGTTTTCTTTTAAAAGTTGTTCGTTTTTTAATCGGTCTGTTATATCATAAAATACAACCTGAATAAATATTTCATTTTGGTATTGAAACGGAACGGCTATTGTTTCAACATCTTTAACTTCTCCTGTTAATGTTAAATATTTTTCGTGCACCAATTCCATCGGTACGTTTTCGGCAAGCATTTTTTTTATTCTTGAAATTGCTAATTGTCGAGAGTTTTCGTGGACAAAATCCATAGCATTTCTTCCAAGAATTTGCTTCTGATTAGGTGCTTCGATAAAATTTAGTGCGGCTTGGTTAATATCCACAACAATTCCGTTTCGATGAATAATTGTGGGAATTGGTAGATTGTTAAATAGTCTAAAATATCGATTTTGGCTTTCTTCAAATTGCAAGGCACTATATTTTTCATTGGGAATCAAATCGGTAGAACCAAATACTTCAAAATATTGATTAGAATGATTTAACATTTTGCCATGCGAACGTACCCGGATTATTTTTCCATCGGCACATACGAATCGGTATTGAATATTAAAAGGATTTTCATCGATATCGACACAATATTTTTTTTTTCTAATTTGCAGTAAATCTTCGTGATATACATGTTCTAAATAGCGTTCAAAATTATTATTGATAGTTCCCTGTTTTAAGCCCAATAATGTATCAGCCGAAGGCGATATGTATGTATCAAAAAATTGACCTTTTATATCAATTTTTGTTTTCCAAATAATATTAGCGAAAGTTTCACTATTATTTGCAGATGCTTCTTCGGATTTTTTGAAAAGTTCCTTCATGCCGATAAGCTCGGATATATCGGATAATATTGTAAGTTTTCGTTTTGTATTTTCTTGATTATCAATATAATATTCATTTTTCCGATACGATTTTGCAGTTTTATGATTGAAAATTATTGTTTCTGATTTTGCACTCGGAAGATTTTCGATTTCGTGTCTTTTACAATTTTTGCAGGTTTCGGGCATTATATTGTTCATCGTTTCGTGGCAAAAAACACCTTTTTTCATGCCAAAATCGCGATATGCCGCTTGGTTTGAATATTCAATGACGCCTGTTTGAATATCGATAATCCAAATCCAAGTTTCACATCTATTTAAAACAGACTCCAATAGGATATAATCAGAAACTTCTGCCTTACTGTTCATATTTTCGGAATTTACTGTTTATAAAGCTGTTAAAGTAATGACAAGGGTTTCAAAAATATCGGACAGGCATTAAATAGAATGTTAATTTATTGATGCAATATCAGTTGTGTTGTTTTATATATTTTAATTTTAAAATTACCCCCTCACACAAATATATCAAATTTTAAATCAATAGTCAAATATGAAATTGTAATTTAATTTCATAGGTTTACAAAATTACAATTTATTTATTAGAATAATAAACTGTTTATGCAGAATTTATTTTTTCGATTTTTCTCCGGAATACCTATGCCAATGGTTTAACAAAATGAAGTTTTAAAAAGCATCCGAAACAATTATCGAAGGAAATTTATTAAATTTGCGAAAAATAAGAATAATAGCTCCATGAATCTGAACGATTTACTCAATTTATATACAAAACATCATTTCATACCCGAAATAAAGGCAAACATCGACAAAAAAAATGATGTAAAACTTCATTTTTCCGGATTGCGAGCTTCGTCCGAGAGTCTGTTTTCTGCTGCATTATGCAAAAATTTTAAGAGTTCTGATATTTTCATTTTAAGCGAAAAAGAGGAAGCAGCTTATTTTCAGAACGATTTGGTAAAACTGTTACCCGAAAACGAAGTTTTATTTTTTCCCGCCTCGTATCGCAGAAAAACTTTTGGCGATGGCGATTCACAATACGATTCGGGCGGTATCATTTTGCGAACCGAGATTCTCAATAAAATAAGCAATGATTCAAAAATTATTGTGGTAACGTATCCCGAAGCTATTTTTGAGAAAGTAATTTCACGCAAAAAACTTGCCGGCAACACGCTTAAAATTACAAAAGGTCTTGATATATCTATCGACTTTATTGTGGAAATGCTCACAGAATATGGTTTCCGCCGCAGCGACTTTGTTTACGAACCAGGTCAATATGCTGTTCGGGGAAGCATTGTCGATATTTTCTCGTTTTCAAACGAATTTCCATATCGTATCGATTTTTTCGGCAATACAGCCGAAACAATTCGCTCGTTTGAAGTCGTTTCGCAATTGTCGCGAAACGAGTTCAATGAAATTTCTGTGATTCCGGATATTCAAAACAACATTGAGATTACCGAAAAAATATCTTTCTTCGATTTTGTTCAAAAGGACACAGTGATTTGGGCAAATAATTTGAATTACACACTCGAAAAAATCGGAGCTTTATTCGATTCCGAACCTTCGGATAATTTTATTTCACAAACAAGCCTAAAATCGGAGCTTAAAAATTTTAAACTTATCGAATTTTCAAAAAAACCATTTTTCAAGCCAGATTTTTCGTATGTTTTTGATATTTCCGAACAAATTGATTATGCAAAAAACTTCTCAATCTTAGCCGAAAAATTATCGGAAAAAGAAGAACAGGGATTTTTGAATTTAATTTTATCAGAAAATAATGAGCAATTTGAACGACTTCGGAATGTTTTTTCATCAAAAGAAATCGGTTTTCACCCAAAATATCAAGAAACAGACGGTGTTTTATACAGAGGATTTATCGATAACGACCTAAAAATCAATTGCAATACCGAACATCAAATTTTCGGAAAATATCTCAAATATAAACTCCGAACAGCATCGTTTCATAAAAGCAAAGAAGCTCTTACAATAAAGGAAATCAGCAATTTACAGCCCGGAGATTATGTGGTTCACGTGGACCACGGCATCGGACAATTTGGTGGATTGCAAACAATAGAAGTTGAAGGGAAAAAACAGGAAACTGTTCGTTTGGTTTACAAAGATAAAGATGTGTTGCTTGTAAGCATTCACAATCTGCATAAAATATCAAAATACAAAGGCAAAGAAGGCAGTATTCCAACAATTTACAAACTTGGTTCGGGTGCATGGAGCAAACTCAAACAGCGAACAAAAAGCCGTGTAAAAGATATTGCCAAAGAGCTTATTGCGTTGTATGCCAAGCGAAAAGAAGAAAAAGGATTTGCATTTTCGGCAGATTCTTATCTTCAATCAGCTCTCGAAAGCTCTTTTATCTACGATGATACGCCGGATCAAGCAAAAGCTACCATTGATGTGAAACGCGATATGGAATCGCCCGTTCCGATGGACCGTTTGATATGCGGTGATGTGGGTTTTGGGAAAACAGAAATTGCAATTCGTGCCGCCTTCAAAGCCGTTACGGACGACAAACAAGTGGCAGTTTTGGTGCCCACAACGGTTTTGGCATTACAACATTTTAAAACTTTCAGTGCACGTTTAAAAGATTTTCCGGTAAAAATTAATTTTGTAAGCCGCATGAAATCTACAAAAGAAATCAACCGGATTTTGGAAGAAACCGAATCCGGAAAAATCGATATTCTTATCGGAACCCACCGAATAGTCAGCAGTGACGTGAAATTTAAGGACCTGGGATTGATGATAGTCGATGAAGAACAAAAATTTGGAGTGGGCGTGAAAGAAAAACTAAAAAAAATTAAAATTAATGTTGATACCTTAACACTTACCGCCACTCCAATTCCGCGTACTTTGCAGTTTTCGCTCATGGGAGCCCGTGATTTGTCAATTATTAACACTGCACCCCCCAATCGCTTCCCTATCGTTACGGAATTACACACTTTTAACGAAGATATTATTCGGGAAGCAATAAATTATGAAGCCGAACGGGGCGGACAGGTTTTTTTCATTCACAATAGGGTTGAAAATATCAAGGAAATTGAAAAATTGTTGAACAGATTATGCCCAAACATAAAAACGGCTGTTGTTCATGGTCAACTTACGGGGCAAGACCTCGAAGAAGTGATGATGGATTTTATCGATGAAAAATTTCAGGTTCTCATTGCTACTTCAATTGTTGAATCGGGGCTCGACATCTCGAATGCCAACACAATCGTTATCAATAATTCACAAAATTTCGGTCTCAGCGATTTACATCAATTGCGTGGCAGAGTTGGCAGGTCGGACAGAAAGGCATTTTGTATTTTGCTTGCTCCTCCCCAATCCGTACTTACACCCGAAGCACGCAGGCGTTTGCAAGCCATCGAAAATTTTTCGGAGCTCGGAAGCGGTTTCAACATTGCCATGCAGGATTTGGATATTCGCGGTGCCGGAAATCTACTGGGCGGCGAACAAAGCGGTTTTATTGCCGATATGGGCTTTGAAACCTATCATCGAATTTTAGACGAAGCTCTGTTCGAGTTGCGAGAAAATGAATTCAAAGAGCTCTACGAAAAAGAACCTGAAATGGCTGACGCTCAATTTGTTGAAAACATAAAATTCATCACCGATTGCCAGATTGATACCGAACTCGAATTGCGTTTCCCGGAATCATATATCGAAAATACCACCGAACGTTTGAAATTGTATCGCGAATTGGATAAACTGAACGGAGAAGACGAAATCTCGGCATACGAACAAAGACTGACAGACCGTTTCGGGAAAATACCCGAACAATCCGAAGAATTAATACTTGCCGTAAAACTGCGTCGATTGGCGGTTTCGCTGGGAATGGAAAAAATAAAATTACGCGGCGAAAAATTGGAATGCTTTTTTATTTCGGACCAAAATTCCCCATTTTTTCAATCTTCAATTTTTACAAATATTTTGGCTCTCATTCAAAAATTTCCAAAAAAAGCAGAAATGCAGCAAAAAAACAACAAGTTGTCTATCATATTTTTTAGCATAAAAACAGTAAAGGAGGCTCTTTACGTTTTGGGTAAGTTGAAAATTTATGAAAACGACGTAACATTTTGATAATTTTAGGATTTGTAACGAAATATAGTTTGATTGGTTGATTTTTTGATGTGCTGATGTGTTAATTGCTTTTAATATCAAACAGTTAAACAATTTGTAAAACGCAATTTATGCCCTTACTCAGTATAAATGATTAGACTTAATTACATAAATAATATTTATTTTTGCAGAAAACACTGATTATGGA
>DYMH01000236.1 GCA_020721645.1 Draconibacterium orientale | reverse complement strand
ATAGATGTTTATTTCTCGAAAAAATTTTATTACGAAAAAAAATATATAGTAAAAACTCTTTTTTCGTATTTTGAAAATATCGAACTCAGATTTTTTACGCACGATTTCGACGAATATCGCATTTCACTCGGAACCGGGCTTGAAATAATTTTTGATGATGATTTTTTTTCAAGTCAAGGCGAAACGTATCTCACAAAAGAGTCTCTGCCGACACAGGTTCACTACATACAAAATGTTTTTACGCCCGAAACGGATTTGCCGGTGCTTTACGGAAGCGACAATTTTATTCTCGAAAACAGTCGTATTCATTGCAGTGCCGATATTTTTGCCTCAGCTTTTTTTATGCTCACGCGTTGGGAAGAAACCATTTCGAGGGAAAAAGATAAATTTGGGCGATTTCCCGATGAATTGTCTTTTGTACAAAGGCATAAGTTGCATTATCGCCCCATTGTAAACGAGTATATCGAAATGCTGCATCGCATGTTGGTTTATTTGGGACAGACCGCCGAAATTTCACGAAAATATACCGTGATTCCAACCCACGACATCGATTTTTTGTTTCGCCTGAACACGCTTCCCAAACTCATAAAATCTTTGGCGGGAGATGTTTTAAAACGGAAAAATCCAATAGATTTTACAAAAACGCTTGTCGATTACACAAAATCATTGTTCAATTCGAAAAACGACCCGTACAATACTTTTGAATTTTTGAGTGATTTTTCTAAAAAAAATAATCTTGTTTCACGATTTTATTTTATGCCTTCCTACAAAGGCGAACATGAAGCTAAATATGATATTCGCAATAAAAAGATTGAAAAAATTATAAAAAAATTGTCTGAAAACGGCAATATCATTGGTTTACACGGAACCGTATCGGCACATCAAAATAAAGAGATTTTTGCAGAAGAAAAACAACGATTGGAATCTGTTTTGGGCTTGGTAACCGAATGCCGTATGCACTTTCTTCGATTAAGCGTTCCCGAGAGTTTTCGCATGTTTGATGCGTGTAATATATTAACCGACAGTACGTTATGCTTTTCTAACGATGGCGGATTTCGAGCCGGAATCTGTTTTGAATTTCCGGTTTTTGATGTTTTAGCCCGTAAAGAATTAAATCTGTGGGAAATGCCGCTAATCGTTATGGAAACTGCTTTGCGAAAAAAATATCCGCAAGAAGAAGAGTTTTACAAAGCATTTCAAAATTTGGCTTCGATTGTAAAAAAATATCAAGGCGAATTTGTATTTCTTTGGCACAACAGCAACTTGAATACGGGTATTTGGAAAGGGTGGAAGAAGATTTATGAGAAATTAGTGCAGGATATTTTATAACTCTTTTGTTATTTTTCACTTCCGTATTTCTTCAAATAATCATCTGCCCGAAAATATCCCAAATTCAAAGATTTTTCCCAGTCGGAACAAGCACCTTCTATATTATTTTGAGCTAAACGTGCCAGTCCTTTTTTGAAAAAGATTTCGCCTGCCGGAACCAAATCTAATGCCATGGAAAAGGAATTTTCGGCATTTTCAAATGTTTTTACAGCAAAATAGGCATCGCCTCTTGCTTCGTAATAGACTGATTTTGAATTATCTATCTCGATACTTTCGTTGAAATATTTTAGTGCATCAAGATAATATTCAGCTTTCAAATTTATCAATCCTGCAATATATAATCCTTCACTGTCCCACGGATAAAATTTTAAATACGTCAGAATATCACTCATCGCATTTTCAAAATCATTTAATTCATTTTCAATCAAAGCTTTTTGTTTGAAAAATGAGGCATCGGTTTTGTTTTTTTTGATAAGAATATCGTAATCGACCAAGGCTTTTTGATATTTTTGTGTCTGAAAAAGAATTTGAGCGTGTAGGAGGAGATAATCTGTGTCGAAAGGTTTGTTTTTCAATGTTTTATCTAAATCGCGTAACGCATTTTTCAGGTCATTATTTTTGGCATGAAGTTTTGCTCGCATAAAAAGAGCATCGGTCGATTTTTCGTTTTTAGCGATGATATTATCCAAAATCGAAAAGGCTTGGGCATCGTTATTTTTGGAAATTTCAAATTTTGCATCGTTGAGTTGGAGTTCCGTTTTCGAGTAATAATCTGCTTTCCATAATTCTAACCACGGTTTAGAGTTCGAAATTTTTTCAAAATATTTGTCGGTTTTAATATCGCTTTGAAATTTTTTGTGAGGTGTTTTCAGATATTTTTTCAATGCTTTGCAGGCATATTCGGCATTTCCGACCGAGGCATAAGTTTGTGCCAATTCGTAGGAAGCCGAATTTTCTTTGATTTTTTCGGCAAGTTCAAAATCGAGAATTGCCTTGCCTGCTTGTCCGGCATACAAATAGGCTTTGCCTCGGAGTATAAAAGGTTCGGAGTTTGTTTTAATATTTTCCGACACGGGATTTAACAACTCAAATACCGAATTGAAATCTTGATGCGAAAATTTTGCACGCACATTCATTATTAATGAATCCGAAACACCTATTTGTGCTTGTGAAGGAGTGAATATCCACAGTAGTATTCCGATAATCAATATTTTATATTTTAGCATGATATTAAGTAATGGTTAATTATTAATTGTTAATGGTTAATGAAGTAATAATTTGATTTT
>DYMH01000107.1 GCA_020721645.1 Draconibacterium orientale | reverse complement strand
GCCGATGGTTCGGATACATTGCATTTTCTCACAAATCTATAATCATTATCAGTGCTGACCGTATAATAAAAGCCGCCTATTCTTTTAAGTATCTCATTTTTCAGATTTTTATAAATACTGACGATTAAATACTTAATCAATGTCGTTTAGTTAAGCATGTGTTCGACTGAGGCTCTGCCTCAGTCGAACACATGCTTAACTAAACGACATTGAATACTAAATACTTTTTTTATTATTCACCTCCGCTGCTTTTACCGCCGGCCTTTTTGTCATCGTTATCAATTCCGCGTTGAACTTTTTTAACACCCTGTTTCATTTCACCGAAACGGTAACTGATGCTTAAAATTGCCATTCTGCCCGGATTGTAATATCTATTTTGCTGATAAAAATTGGTATCGTAAGCCTCCGAACGCCAAACCATCTCTTTGTTGAACAAATTTCGTCCGGAGAGTGAAACAGTCAATTTATTTTTGAAAAAATCGTGCGAAACCGTCATTCCTTGCGAAAAGAAAGGAAGTTGATCCGATTCCAGAGATTTTACGCCATCGTGATACCAAGCATTTGCCGAAATTTTAAAATTTTGGTTGATTTTATATTGTAAATCAACCCAAGCACCTTCGCCAAAACCCGAACTTGTCTGTTCTGTTATATTCGATTGAATATCAGAATATTCCAAATTGCCATTCAATGTAAAACTGATTTTTGGTGTCATTCGCCAATTGATATTTGCCGAAATGAATGAGTTACTGATTTTATTAATATTGTAGTAGGTTGTTGTTGCAACATTTGCCGAATCAATCGTAATATCTTCATCAATTGCATTGTTTGAAATGGATTCGGTAAGGCTTAAAGTCAAACTTAATTTTTGAGCAAAAAAGTTATAATTCAGATTGATATTGTGAAACCGTTCCGGGTCCAAATTCGGATTACCGTATCGAATGTTTTGCCTGTCGGAAGTGTTAATGTAGGGATTCAAATACCAAATATCGGGTCGTTGAATCCGCATGTTGTAAGCCATACTGATACTTTGCTTTTCCGATAGATTGTACGAAATACTTGCCGAGGGAACAATATCAAAACTTCGGTTTGTGAAATCGGTGTTGGCTTCGGATTCAAAAGTACCTGACATTATCGAATTTTCCAGTCGAGCACCGGCTTTCGTTCCGAATTTTCCAATTGTTTTATTATACGAAATGTAAAAGGCTTCTATGTTTTGAGTGTGATTAAAATCGGTTTGCAAACTGTCGTTTAAAACGAATTGATTCAAATCATTGTCGAAATTAAAATAATCGGTTTCGCTTTTATTTAAACGGTAAATATATTTTATGCCTGTTTCCAATTTATCCTTATTTTGAAACGGATAGACAAAATCAGCCTGAAAGGTATGTTCGGAACCAATGGCATCATTTATCGATTGTTGTTTATAAGGTTTAATGTTCAGAATATTTATGATGTCGGTTTTATTATTATCACTGTTCGCGTTCGAGTTATACAAATAAGAAAAAGTCAAAAGCTGTTCTTTATTTTTTTTAAATTGATGCTGATAATTCAAATTTCCTGCCGGACCGCGCCATGTTGAAAAACCTATTGCATTTTGACGATACGATTGATTTAGAATATGTGCCGAATTGAAAGATTCCGAACTTGCCGAATTATCGGTACGATACGTTCCGGCGTAAAAATCAAAAGAACCGCTGATAAGGTTCAACGAATCGATTTCGTAACTCATTTCGCCGTTACCCCATGAGTAATCATTTGAATATGTGTTAGTTTCGAGCTTTTCGGTAAAAAGTAAATCCGGATTAGAATAAAAATCGCGATGGCTTACACTTCTGTTTTTCATCTTTAAGCCCGAACCACCGGATAAATTGGTAGAAAAACTAAACTTCCCTTTTGTTGCTGAAAAATAAATACTTCCGCCATACCTCCCTATTGTTACAAGTCTTGTACTGATACTTCCGTTGTATCCGTCTGCCGACTTTGTGTTGGTGATAATATTTAAAATTCCGCCCACCCCTTCTGCATCGTATTTTGCACCGGGCGAGGTGATTACTTCTATATTTTTAATGCTCGAAGCGGGTAGGTTTCGCAAAAATTCCTTTTGATTGCTGTTTGCCGCAGATGAAGGTCGCCCGTTCATATGAATTTTAAAATTACCGTTGCCTTTAATTTTAACATTATCATCACCATCCACCGATATCAAGGGTACTTTTCGCAACAAATCCAAGGCGTTTAATGTTTTTGCTTCGGGGTCGGATTCCGTATTATAGGTAATCTTATCGGCTTCAACTTTTACGAACGGTTTCATTGCCGAAATTTGAACAGCGTTTAATGTTGTCGAAGATTCTTTGATTAGAATATTTCCTAAGTCAATCACTTTATCTTTTTGTGCTGATATTTTTTGCGAATATAATTGATATCCAATAGATTCTATGGTTAATAAATAGTCGCCGACTGACTTTACCGAAATTTCAAATTTCCCGTCGCCGGAAGAAGCCATTTTTTTGATAAAAAGAGAATCGGCATTATTTGTCAATGAAACCGTTGCATAAGGTATATCGACCAAACTTGTTGAATCACTGATATGTCCCCTGATAATGAATACATCTTGTGCAAAGATTTGAGAAGAGAAGATAATGCACAAGAGTCCGAAAAATATTTTTTTCATTTTATGGCTTTTAGTTGTTTATTATTATTTGTCGAGTACAAAGATATACATTGAGATTTTAAATTTGATAAGACAATTATTAAAAACATTTAAATTTTAGAGTATTTTTTCTGAAAAAAATGTTCGGGGACAAAGAAAAACATTTCGTTTTCTCAAAAAAACTCATTTACTTGCTTTCAATAACAACAAAATCAGAAAATGAAACGTCCATGATTTTGGCAAAACACAAAGGAGCATGATTATATTAAAGATCAAGTTACTGTTGCAATGTCAATAGAATGTGCGGTTTTACTATCGCAAAAATATGTAGCCAAAAAAATTATAAACACATGAAAAAATGCGTACTCCTTATCAATGTTGGCACACCCGATAAGCCTGATTCAAAAAGTGTCGGGAAGTATTTACGTCAATTTTTGGGCGATTCGCGTGTTCTGACCATGAATGTCTTGGCTCGCAAACTGCTTGTCAATCTGATTATTGTTCCGTTTCGTTCGCCAAAATCAGCAAAATTGTATCGAAAAATATGGACTTCGGAAGGTTCACCACTCATAATCAACAGCCGACAATTGCGAGATAAAGTACAAAACATTTTAGGTGATGATTTTGCAGTGTTTTCGTTGATGCGATACGGAAATCCGAATTTGCAGGAATTTTTAAAATCGTACGATACAAAAAAATATTCTGAACTCATTGTTGTGCCGCTGTTTCCGCAATATGCGTCATCAACTTCCGGAACTGTTTTGGAATTGATATTTCACGAGCTGTCAAAAAAAACATTTATCCCCAAAATATCAACACTTTCCGAATTTTACAACCGGGATTTTTATATAGATGCTTTTGTCGAAAATATCCGACAATTCGAGATTCAAAATTACGAATTGATACTTTTTAGTTTTCACGGCTTGCCCGATTCACATGTCGATGCAGCACACAGAGGCGAAACATGCAAAAAAAAAATTTGCGAAAAGGAAATAAATTCCGAAAATCGAAATTGTTACCGTGCACAAGCCTACGAAACTGTGCGTTTGATTGCGGAAAAACTTCAATTGAAATCAGAAAAATACACTGTTTGTTTTCAATCCCGTTTTTCAAAAAAATGGTTGTCGCCTTTTACCGATAAAGTTCTGATTGATGCCGCTCACTCAGGAATAAAAAAAATATTAATTGTTTCACCTGCATTCACAACCGATTGTTTGGAAACCGTTTCTGAAATTGGGATAGAATATTCCGCATTATTCAAAGCACAGGGCGGAACACAGTTGGATTTGGTGCCGAGCTTGAACGACTCGCCGGTTTGGACAAAAGGCTTAGCTCTCGAAATTTATAATTTATCAATAAACATCTAACAATCGTTATTAAAATACTCATTTTTTAATTATATGCTATTTTTTTTCAAAATTTCCATGCGACAAAATTCGATAATTATTAAAAAAAAATGTTAAAATTTGTTAATATTTTTCCGATAAAAAAAACACCATTATTTGAATAAACTATCTGTCAAACGAATATGAAAACAGATTAATATATGCGAATATCGTCTATTGTTCAAGTCCTTAAATTGTTAATTTTTACTTGTTTCTGACTTATTATTATTGTAACTTGTTGAGAATTTTACACACACACTGAAAAGGAATAATTAATTTTCAATGTATAAAAAACCTCAACCTATGAAAACCACTCTCCTACCAACCAAAGAGTCTAATTTTCAAGCCTTAAACACCGACTTAAAAAACACTTTATCCAAAAAAGGCTTCAAACTTTCGTTCGCCGATTCAGCCTGTGCAAGGCATGTCGCAGTATCGGATATGGCATACACAAAACGAATCGGTTATGCCTATTCCGACCGCCCTGTTACTGTATATATTTACCAAGAAGGCATTGGTGTTGATATTGACTATAATCAGGGTCGCAATTACATTAACAGCTTTCAAAAGTACTCTCAATGCGAAAATTTTGACCAAGCCTATCGGAAAATCATCAATTTTGCGAACAATTATCTTGATGAAAAGGTATCAGAAATCGGTTGAAATAGTTTCGATTCCGTTTGCGGTAGTTAATTCAATAAAATTCAATTCATCATGAAAGTTCTCATGTTTGGGTGGGAATTTCCACCACACATTTCCGGCGGTTTGGGAACGGCATGTTATGGTTTAACAAAAGCCTTATCAAAAATTTCGGACACAGAAATTCTCTTCGTGGTTCCCAAATCCTACGGCGATGAAGATACCTCATCGCTCAGTTTAATCGGGGCTTCGGAAATTAGTTCCATCGATATTTTAAAACGTCCGTTCGGAAAAGAAATTGATGCGGAGATTCTTACAAAATTCCAATTACTCGAAATAAAATCCTTGTTGCACCCCTATTTATCAGAAGATGAGTTTGATAATTTTCTGAAAGAACGGAATTTAAATCCGGCTCACCTCCAAATCACAACCGACAAAAAAATATTTTACACAAAAAACGGGAAAACAACAGAATTACATTACGATGATTTACACCCGGAAATAAAATCCGAAGAAAAATTTGAATTTACCGGGAAATACGGGTCAAATTTGATGGCAGAAGTCACGAATTTCGCAAAAGTTGCAGCACATCTGGCAAAAAATCACGATTTTAATATTATTCATGCCCACGATTGGCTTACGTATCCTGCCGGAATTACCGCCAAACAAATTTCGGGCAAACCATTGGTAATTCATGTTCATGCCACCGAATTCGACCGCGTTTCCGAAGGGCAAATCAACCCAAATGTTTACGAGACTGAAAAAGCAGGCATGGAATATGCCGATAAAATCATAACTGTCAGCAATTTAACCCGAAATCAAATCATCGAACATTACGGTGCACACTTGGCTCCAAAAATAACAACGGTTTACAATGGCGTGGAACCAAATAAAAATGAAAACAAAACGTTTTCCAAAAACGGCGACCATCGCATTGTTACTTTTCTGGGACGAATCACCCACCAAAAAGGTCCGGAATATTTTATACAGGCGGCATGCAAAGTTTTAAAACGTGTCAATAAAGTATCTTTTGTTATGGCAGGCAACGGCGATTTGTTTCGACCGATGATTTCCTATGCCTCACAACAAAAAATTATGAAACATTTCTTTTTTACAGATTTCCTTAAAGGCGAAGATGTCGATAAAATGTATGCACTGAGCGATGTTTATGTTATGCCGTCGGTTTCCGAACCTTTCGGTATTTCGCCGCTTGAAGCTATGCGATTTGGAGTGCCCGTTATTATTTCAAAACAATCGGGTGTAGCGGAAGTTCTCGAAGGAGCTATCAAAGTCGATTACTGGGACGTGGACGCATTGGCTGATGCTATTTACGGAACCCTTACTTACAAAGGACTTAGCTCGCATCTAAAAAAATCGAAAATTCTGACCGATAATTTGAATTGGGATACGGCTGCAAAAAATGTTCACGATGTTTATTTAAAGGCTTTGGCAAATTAATATTTAACATCTTAAATTTCAATTACTAATCCATCATAAGCAAAAAAAACATTTTCGGGCAATTCTTTCTGAACAAGCTCGTGCAAACCCATTGAATGACTGATGTGTGTGAGAAAGGCACGTTTTGGTTTTAGTTCGCATATTACTTCCAAAGCCTGCGATAGAGTAAAATGTGAAATATGAGCTTCTTTTCGCAAAGCATTTAATACCAAAACATCACTGTTTATCATTTTTTCTTTTTCCGCATTTTCTATAAAATTCATGTCGGTAATATACGTAAAACCACCGACTCGATACCCCAAAACAGGCAATTTGTGATGCAAACCGCGAATTGGAGTTATTTGTATATCATTGATATAGAAACGATTTGAGTCAATATAATTCAAATTCATTTCCGGAATGCCGGGATATTTATTCTTGGTAAAAACATACGAAAATTCCTTGCTTTTCAGAAGGTCGAGCGTTCGTTTTTCACCGTAAATTTCCATTGGGCATTGCTGAAAATAATTAAACGAGCGAATATCGTCCAAACCACCAACGTGGTCTTTGTGCTCGTGAGTCAGAAAAATTCCATCAAGTTGTATCACACTTTCCCTTAACATTTGCTGCCTGAAATCAGGACCGGCATCAATTGCAAAAACTTTACCTTCGGTTTCGATAAGCACCGAACTTCTTAAACGCTTGTCTTTCGGATTTACCGAACGACATACTTCACAAGGACAGCAAATCATTGGAACGCCCTGCGAGGTTCCTGTTCCCAAAAATGTTATCTTCACTGAAATATGTTTTTGATTCAATTAAACACAAATTTACATAGAAATATAATATTTTCAGGTATTGATTTTTTTTATCACAACTTTCAATTTCGATTTTCTTATTTGTAGATTTGTAAAATATTCAATTTAAAAATCAATGAAACGTTCATGATTTTGGTAAACCACACAACGGCACAGCCCTCACGAACACAAAAAAATAAATAAAAAAGTGAGTAAAAGCATGATTATATGAAAAAGAATCAAATAATTTGCCGGAAATCTTCAAAACGTGTTGTTTTGTTGTCGCAAAAATATCTCGCCAAAATAAAATATAAACAGATGAAAATAAAATTATACCTCTCCATAGCATTCTTGCTTTGCGGCACAGCAGTTTTCGCACAAATAAATATTGGCGGGAAGCCATATTCTTTTGATAACAAAAATCTACAAAATACTCCGGGCATACTGCCCTTTTACGAAACATCAATTCCCGATTTGAAGGCTGTACGGCAAGAAGATTCTATAAACGATGCTTGCAAAGATGCTCCGTGGCGATTTGGCATAAAATATACGGTCGATTTATCCCCCAAAAATTCGGGTATCGTTGAAAATCTCAAAGATGGCGGAAAATTGTGGCGAATCGGCATCCGATGCCCCAATGCAAAATCGGTTAACTTGATATTCTCAAAATTCAAAATTCCGAAAGGTGCAAAATTATATCTCTACAGCTCCGATAAAAAGACCATACTCGGCGGATTTACCGAACAAAATAATCAAAAAGACAGCCTCTTTGCCACGGGTATTGTTTTAGGTGATAACTTGATAGTTGAATATTACGAGCCAAAAGATGTTGAAAATAAAGGGATTTTACAAATTTCTACCATAACTTACGGCTATCGAGGCATAGATGAATATTCAAAAGATTTTGGCGAATCGGGAGGTTGCAACATGAACGCAGCCTGTCCCGATGGATTATCTTGGAATGAACAAATTCGTTCGGTTTGCATGATAACCGTTAACGGTTCCGGATTCTGTTCCGGATCGTTGATTAACAACACCATTGACAACGGAACGCCTTATATTCTTACAGCAAACCACTGTTATACAAGTTCGGCTTCAACCTGGGTATTTTGGTTTAATTGGCAAAGTTCCGGCTGCGAAAACCCGACAGAATCGCCTGCACATCAAGGTTTATCGGGTGCCGTGCTGCGAGCCAAAGACTACATTTCCGATTTTTGTTTGGTAGAAATGAACCACATTCCGCCTCCGCAATACAATGTATATTATGCCGGCTGGGATAAATCGGGCAATCAGCCCGAAACAGAAATATGTGTCCATCACCCGCAGGGCGACATCAAAAAGATTTCGTTCAACGACGACCCCGCAATTTCGGCAGAGTACGAGTTAAAAAAATCGACCGGAGCTTCGCATTGGAAAATACCTGTTTGGGACCGCAACACCACAACCGAAGCCGGCTCTTCCGGTTCGCCGCTTTTCGACCAAAATGGGCGTATTGTCGGTCAATTACACGGCGGATACGCTTCCTGCACTGTTTGGGCTGCCGACTATTTCGGCAAATTTTCAGTTTCGTGGAACAACGGGCTTACTGCTGATACCCGACTGAACGATTGGCTCGACCCTCTGAACATAAATCCCGATTCTTGGAACGGCTACGACCCAAATTTGCCAATATTAAATTTTGATGCCGAAGTCCTTTCCATCAACAACCCAAGCGGCGAATATTTCACCGATTCCACAATCACACCCCAAATCAGTATTCGCAATAAAGGCTTAATGAATATAAGTTCATTGAGTATAAAATATTATATCGATGACAAATTACCCGTTACAATTGTCATCGAAAACCCTATAATGTCAAAAGAAATTGTCGAAACCACATTTCCCAAAATCAATATCACACCCGGGCAACATACATTGACGGCAGAAGTCATAATCAACGGAGAAACCGATGAAAATCCGAGCAATAATATCTTGATTAAAAATTTTGCAGTCTATCAAACGGTTTTCAAAGACAATTTTGAAACCGATACCGGCTGGTCTCTCGGCGGCGAATTTCAAATCGGTTTGCCTTTTGGTTTGGGAGGCAGTTCGGGTTTTCGCGACCCCTATCAATCCGAAACCGAAGGAAATATTTTGGGAACGGATTTGAGCGGTACGGGCGATTTTCCCGGCGATTACGAACCGCATTTGACCGATGATGAATATTTTGCCGTTTCGCCGCCCATAAATTGTTCATCAATAAAAGATGCCGTACTGATTTTCGATCGGATATTAAACATCGGAAATGCCGATTTCGATAAAGCCTCAATTCAAATAAATACGGGGCTTGGCTGGATTCCTGTTTGGGAAAATAGTAATGAAATCAATGAAGATGTTTGGACCCGACAAATACTTGATATTTCGGAATATGCCGCCCATCACGATTTTGTATTAATTCGCTTTACTTTGGGACCAAGCAATGATATGTATCAATTTTCGGGTTGGAATATTGATAATTTAGAGCTTGCCGGAGTTATCGACCGCGAAAATACCCCACCCCTCTCAGGATTCATTTTATTCCCCAATCCGAATAAAGGCGAATTTACAATTGTAAACAACTTAAATATAAGCGATTTAGATATCAGCATTTATAATCTTTCCGGAGCTTTGATTTATGAAAATAAATTTAAAAATTCGCGTGAAGCTCAAATATCATGCAAGTCGCTGCCAAAAGGATTGTATATTGCGAAATTACAAACAGCCCAAGGAAACAAATACTTTAAATTTGAAATTCAATAAAATGAGCGAAACTCAAAAAACGCCCGGAATCATTTATTTAATACCGACTGTTTTGGGTGAAACCCTTGCAAATTCGGTGATACCCGCTGATGTCATTGATATAACAAACAAAATTGAAGTGTTTTTTGCTGAAAATCTGCGAACAGCCCGTCGATATTTAAAATTCCTGAACCGAAACAGAAATATCGACATTATAAATTTTTTTGAAGTAAATAAAGATACCGATATTTCTGAAATTCAGAATTTTTTGCTGCCGATTCTCAACGGGAAAAACGGCGGCATTATTTCCGAAGCAGGTTGCCCCGGAATTGCTGACCCCGGAAGTGATGTGGTGCGAATTGCACACCAAAAAGGCATTCGGGTGTGTCCTTTGGTGGGTCCTTCATCGATACTTTTGGCATTGACAGCTTCCGGAATGAACGGTCAAAATTTTGCATTTTCCGGATATTTGCCCATAAAAGAACCGGACAGAAGCAGAAAAATAAAAATGCTCGAAACACGTTCGGCAAACGAAAACCAATCGCAAGTGTTTATGGAAACACCATATCGAAATCAAAAACTCTTGGACGAAATTTTTTCCGTTTGCAGTAACAACACGCGTTTATGTATTGCGGCAGATATTACAACAAAAAACGAATTTATTCGTACTAAAACCATCGGCGAATGGAAACAGCAGATTCCGAATATCAATAAAATACCCTCTATCTTTATTTTACAGGCATAAATCAAAAACCACTACTTCGTTCGCAACGTTTCAAATTTATCAATCATCAATAAAATTGCAGGAATGGCTGCTTCGGTATGCGATAATCCTTCAATTGTTATAAGTTCAACATTTGTTGCACCTTGGTTTTGAAAATCAGCCAAAGCATTCACCGAATTTTGATACGAAACCACATCATCGCCGTTGCTGTGAATGAGATAGGTCTTGGTTTTCGGCTTCCAAGCAAGCAAACTGTTTTCGGTAACGGCTGCCCAAAAAGTACTGTTGGTATTTGCAATATAATTTTCGGAAAATCCGGGTGTCAGCAATTCGGTAAGATTCGTAGTTAATTCCGGATTTATTTGGTCGATAGTTTTCGAACCGTCGAATAAAGTGGGGATTTTGGCGGCATAAGTCGGCATAAAAATTTCATTCAAATCTGCAATTTGATAATAGGTGTTGTAAGCATAAAGAAGAAATCCGACATATCCAGGAACGGAATATGATTTTGCTGCGAACGTAGAATTTACGGTATATTCCATGTCGTAAGGTCCCGCCATCGGTGCCGAAGCCGTGAGCGTGAAAAGGTCGGTGTAATTGGTTTCCAATTCATTTTGAGCTGCTAATGTTGCATATCCGCCTTCGGAATAGCCGGCAATAAAAACTTGCTCATTGAGCGAAATCGAATTTTCGGTGCAATAATGTTTTGTAGCAATCATCAAATCTATCACCGCAGAAGCCGAAGCATCGGCAATCAAATAAGGGTGAACAAGTGTTGATTCTCCCATGCCCAAATAATCGGGCACACAACTCACATATCCGAGCGATGCCGCAATGCAGGCACCGAAACCTTCCAAAGTGAAAATTCCTTTCAGCGAAGCAACTTCCGTTCGTTTGGTTTGTGTTCCGTGCTGAAAACTCAGCAATGGAGCCGATTCTGAGGTTTGCGGAACTACAAGAGCACCCGTTGCAATTGTCGGTTGCCCCGAAAAATCAATTGTATGATATCGAATTTTATATATTTTAACCGAATATTTCAAAGGTTGAGTTAAAGCAATTTGATACGAAAGCAAACCGACATTCAATTCAGTTGTCGAAAATTCGCCCAGAAGCGAGGCTGATATTAATGTGCCTCGTACCGGAGGTTGAACTTCCGGAGTGTCTTTTTGGCAGGAAAATATTCCTGTAATTACAAAAAAAAGGATAATGGAAAGTTTTGTGTTTTTCATAAGGAGAAATTATTTGCGACAATACAGAACAGATAAGTAATCGGACAGATTTATTTGTATTTTATAATGTCCGTATTCTTATCAAAATCAAATTATTGCTTATAAGATGTTATGGACAGTGATTATTTGTTTTTCAGGTCGTTGCGTAAATTATCAATTTCATTATCCGATATATCTGTCATTGTTTTGATAATTTCGTCAGAAAAACCTGCTATAATTCCCTTTTTTACAATTTCAATTGTTTTTTTATATTCAATTTCAAAATGTAATGTTTGAGATATACTCGCATCCGAACTCAATTTATCTAAATAGTTTTTATAATCGGACAAAGCCTGTTTATCCATATCTACTGTTTTGAGTTTTTCTCGTGCTTCGGCTAAACCTTTTGCTTTAAATTCGTCTTTTATTTCGCTGTTTTTGAAAAAGTAAATCCATTCGTCGATTGAGTTTTTCGCATTGTTGTTGAATGAATTAACTCGAATTAAATAATGCTCAGGAAAAATGTCTTCGACAGATTTTTTTGTAAACAATGCTTTTTGTTCATCGGAAAGTTGAAAAATATCGTGTTCATTTATACCTTCAAAAATAGTTTGTCCTTTGTATAAATAATCCTTTCCTTGCCCGAAATTGAAATAAATAATGCTTACCGTAATTACCTTTTTTACATACGAATACGGCATTCCTTCCTGGATATATTCGGTGATTACTTTTGATGCACCAAATAATACACGAAATAAATAATCTAACTCTCTGCTGTTTTGTATTTCAACGATGATGATTTCGCCTTTGCTGTTTTCAATAAGTAAATCGACTCTGTTACTTTTATCGTCTTCGGTTTCTTTGTTGCTTTCTTCCGATAACAGACTTTTTATTGTAATATCTTCGCACAAAAGTTCGCTTAAAAAACCTTCCAATATGCCAAAATTGGCTTTACTTCGAAGTATTTTCTTGGCAGCCCAATCAAAACGGATATGTTTTTTTGTTTCCATTTCTTTAATTATAATTGATAAGCAAATTTACGACATTTTACCGGAAATTAAAATAGCAAACTTAGTCAGTCTTTAGTGCAACAAACACTCAAACCGTCCATAAGGTTGTCGATATAGCGGTCGCACTTACCGTTGTTGTAGTAGAGAAACCTGTTCCTACTCGTCGCGTTCTCGCTTCCGTAGGGCGTACTCGTCCAAAAGTAGGCGTATGTGCCAATGTCTTCGTACGAACCAACGAAGAAGACGCTATGTCCGGCGGCAAAGCACTAAAGCCGCTTTCATTAGTTGCATTTCCGCCGGCATCGTATTTCCAATCAGTTGTGGTTTTTATTTTTCCGCCGCATTCGGTTGTGCCGCCCAAATAGTTTGTCAAGGTATAAGACAAAAGTCTTGTTCATTTTTTTCCCACCAGTCGAAAGACCGGCGGGAACAGTGGTTATAAACAAAAAATGTATTAAAAACCTTGCGGGGTTTCACAAATGTTGATGTTTGCACCAAAGTCGAAAGTTTGCAATTTCGTATCATTAATGCACTGCCCCGCAATGTTTTCAATACAATGTTCCCAATTTTTTTATTCTTTCACTATTTTCGTTGTAAATGTTTCTTTATCGGTTTGAATACTGATTATATAAATCCCACTTTCAAAACCTGATAAATCAATTTCAAATTGATAATTGTCAATTGATAATTGATAATTGATAATTGTTTTACCGGTAA
>DYMH01000106.1 GCA_020721645.1 Draconibacterium orientale | reverse complement strand
CATTCAATATTGTTTTATATAACAAACGAAAAACATATACGGAAGTTGGCTGGCCTTATCACGTCATGCCGAATTTCAGAATGATATTTATTTTTTGAATATGAAGAAAACATTTCCTTTGTTTTGTTTGATATTTTTCAATTTGCTTTCGTGCGAAAAGATTAAATATTATCCCGATAAGGCTTATTTAGAAGTCGAAACAAAAATATTGGCTCATAAAACCGGCGGCGGCGAAACGACTCCTTTTCAGGAAAATTCTTTGGAAGCCGCCGGTAATAGTTTTTCGGTTCTCGACGGCATTGAATGCGACATACAAATCAGCAAAGACCGAACTCTTTGGTTGTCGCACAATCCTGATTTGTCCGATTGCGGAGGGACAGCTTACCGTTGTTTCGCCGAAACGACAGATAATCAGATTGTAAAATTGGATTCGTGCAACGGAAATTCGCATAATTTCACCCGTTTGGAAGATATTTTTGCGTTCATGTCGGCAAATTATCCCGAAAAATATATTTCGTTAGATGTTAAGGCATGGATTCCGTGCGGTACAACAAGTATTGATGTGCCCGGGGTGATGAATGTAATTGCCGATGAAGTTTACCGATTGACAGTCAAATACAATCTTCAAAACCATGTGATGGCTGAATCGGAAACAGCGTCGTTTCTGAATTATTTAAAAAAGCACTCCTCCGGTATCGAATGTTATCTCACGTCGTTAGGTGATTTCGAGCGTGCCATGCAGCTGACATTAGAATCCGGATACAGCGGAATTTCCTTCAAGTACAAATTTAAAGAAGAATTGAACACTGAGCATATCAAACTTTTACGTCGAAAAGGACTCAAAATTCAGCTGTGGACAGTAGATTCTGTGAATAATATTGAGGAAGCAATTTCTATAAATCCGGATTTTATACAAACCGATAATTTGAAATATTTTACCAAAACTTTAAAATAAAAAATATTTGTACGCAAATTGCATTATCCTATATTAAATGTTATACTGCTTTAATACAATGTAATATACAAAATTGTTGAGTAATAATACTTATTAAAAGGCAAAAACGCTTCCGAGATGAAGCGTTTTTGCCTTTTACGACTTGAAATTTAGGCTTTCAATATTTGTGATTTAAATGAAATCACTGCTCAAAATTGTCTATTATGAGTAAACACGGGCGTTTGTCAAAAGGTGTTACCTTTTAAAATAGACTCTATGAAATCAATTACGAATCGTGCTCAAACAGTACATTCAATATTTTAAAAGCCTCATTTTTGTTGAGTTGTTGTAGTTTTTGAGCTTCCGTAAAATGATTTTCGCAGAACCAAAACGCATTCGGCGGATGTCCAACAAATCCCGGTAGTCGGAGGCGTTCGTTTTGAATTTTATCATCTTCCGTTTCTTCAAAATAGACTAAACCGCCTTTTTCGAGGAATTTTTCTTTGCATATTTGGCAAATTGGAGGCATCATATTCGTTTTTTTTTTATAATAAGGCAAAAAATGTACCCGATATACACGATAAATGTGAAAAATAGTGTAATTATTATTTTTAAGCAATAGAGTTGATATTCATTAATAACGGTATAAAAATTTTGAAATTTACATTCAATATATTTTTTTAAATAATTGATTTACAATAAAATAAAAGGATTAATGTTTTAGTGTTTGATAAGTAAAACAAATTTTTAAAATCAAAAATAATATTTACTTTTACCGTAATAAAGTATAATTTAGAATCAAAAAATAAATAAATATACTTTATACAAAACAAAATGTAAATTATTTTGTACATTTCATTTTTATTACTATTTTTGTTGCATAAAACAAAGGAGTAAAAAAGGGACTGTACTATATATAAAACAGTTCGATGGAAGATTTATATGAAGTTTTTGCTCTTAAACTAAGGAACATCAATTTTAGGCACAAACGTTACTTGTATGAGAAAATAGATTGGAACCGTAAATTGGTTATAATAAAAGGAGCACAAGGAGTCGGAAAATCAACGTTAGTTTTACAATATGTAAAGAGTAATTTTAAACAATTAGACAAAGTCATTTACATCAGTTTAGATAATATATATTTTTCAGCAAACAAATTAGTTTCCTTTGTCGAAAAGTTTTATGAAAATGGAGGAACACACATTATAATTGACGAAATTCACAAATATCCCGAATGGGAAAGTGAAACAGAAAACGTTCTTAAAAAGTTTGGAAGTTTACACATCGTTTTAGTCGGTAATTCTGTAATCAATTACGAGAAAATTAGCGATATTTCTGATAATTTCGGTATTTATGAACTCACTGGTTTGTCGTTGCGTGAATACATCATGTTCACAACCGATATCAATTTACCTTCGTATTCATTTCTGAATATTATTGAAAATCACGTAGAAATCAGTCAGGCAATAACACTCGAAACTGATCCTTTGGCTTATTTTCCTGCATATTTAAGGAACGGATATTATCCGTTCTTTATGGAAGACAGAATAAAGTTTTTCGAGAAATTAAGCGAAGTTGTGGAGGAATTTATCGTTTCCGATTTAATATTTACCAAAGGATTGGATTATAAAAATATACCAAAAATCAAACATTTGTTATATTATTTTGCAACAAATCCGGCAGTAAAGCCCAATATTTTGAAAATCAGTGAAATGATAGGAACAACCCGCGGCACCGCTTTACAGTATATCGATTATTTGTCACAAGGAAGAATTATTAATACAATAAAATCAATTGATGCCGAAGTGAGTACGCTGGCAAAACCGGAACAAGTTTTTTTGAATAATACCAATTTGTATCGAATCTTGTTTCCAAATTTCAGCGACAAGTGTATTGTGAATAAAACATTGATTTATAATCAGATTAGTAATTTATACGATGTGAGTACAAGCGATGTGTCAGATTTTTTAATTGCAGGAGAATATGAATTAAGTATAGGAAATGATAAATTGCAAACGGAAATAGATTTTAAAAATAAGAAAAAGATTTTTGCAGTCGAAAATATAGAAATTGGCTCCAAAAACAAAATACCATTGTGGATGTTCGGATTTATGTACTAAATCTTCGTGATTCTTTCTCAGATTTTAGGGGTATTTGACGAGAAAAATCGCATAATCCGAATCGAAGTCCTGCTCAATTCAGAGCGGGACTTTCCTTTTTATGTGTTTTATATAAAATACACTTAATCGAATGAGCCTTTAATTTCAAAGGTCGATTCGTAAGTGGTTTTTAAATTGGGCTTGTCTTCGGTGGATATGATCTTTATGGTTGCCGAAAATGTATCTTTGTTTATTACGGTTGGCTCAATAATTACTGTCAGGATAGCACTGTCTTTTACAGCAATATTTGTTTTATCAAACGAAACAGTAACAAATTCAGGAAATTCGATCCGCTGAATTTGTAAATTGTACGTCCCTTTGTTTTTTACAATTATTGAAATTGTTTTTGGACTGTTTCTATCTAAATCGAGTGATTTTGTTGTGCCGAATAATGGTGCTTCTTCCAGTTCCGGTTGAGCAAGCAAAGCAAGTGGAAGAAAGATAATAATTAAAACTTGGGTTATTTTGTTTATTGTCCTCATTTTATTTTAAACTTTTAAAAAGTATAAAAGGGATTTAAATTATTACAAATTCAAAGATGACACGTAGATGTTAGAAAAAAAGCCGATGAATTTTTCATCGGCTTTCTTGTAGGCGGTAATTTTTTATTTGTCGATAAAAGAACCTTTTATGTCGTAGGTGGACTCATAGGTAGTTTTAAGACCGGGTTTCAATTGTTCCGAAATAACTTTCAGTGTAGCTGCATAATTGTCTGCTTTTACCGATTCGTGGTCGAAAGTAATTAACAGAATGGCTGAACTTTTTGAAGGAATCGTTTTTTTATCAACCGAAACTTTTACATTTTCGGGAAATTGAATCGAAGTAATAATTAAATCGGTTGCTCCTGTATTTTTAATTTCGATTTTATGGGTTTTGGTTGAATTTATAGTGCGTGTTGTTCCAAACATCGGAACTTCTTCAATTTCGGGCTGAGAGAAAGCACTTGTTGCGATCAAAACTAAAATGACGAATGGTATGAATTGAATAATTTTTTTCATTTTTATTTTATTTTAATGGGTTAGAATAATTTTTCTGTGTAAATATCAAAATTTACTATTTTACCATTCCGGTAACAGTAAAAGTCATGTCTTTTTTTGTTAAAATACCAGGCTCATCTTGTTCTGTTTTTACAATGATTTTTTCGGTAAATGCTCCGGATTTCATAATTGTTGGGTCAATTGTAACAGCGATTACTCCATCTTCGCCGGGAAGAATCGTTTTAGTTACAATGGTAACGCCTACTTTTTCCGGAATTTGTATGTCGGAAATTATTAAATTGGTTTTTCCGGTGTTTTTGATTTTAAATTGAAACGATTGCATACTTCCGCTTATTTCACCATAATTGTGTAATAGAGCGGGGTTAAGACTCATTGTTCGTGTTGTTCCGAACATTGGGGCTTCTTCTTGTTCTACCTGCGAAAAACCGATGAACGAAATAAGTAATAATGCTGTGGTTAATGATAAAAATTTGTTGATTTTCATGGTTTGTAGTTTTTAAATAAATTTTTTCTTTGTAAACGTTAAACTTGCGGTATTATTATATATTTTGTAATGATTCAAATATTCAAATATTCCATAAATTTACGAAAAAAAAATCAATTTCTTTTAAATTGAGAGGAATATTTAGTTTTATTTTGAGGAAATCATCTCTTTTTATTGCCAAATGATGTATTTTGTATGACGAAAAATTTGAATGATTTTTTCCAACAATCTATTTTAAAATTTCAACTATACTTTGATTGGTTGATTTTTTGATGTGCTGATATGCTGATTGCTTTTAATATCAAATAGATAAACAATTTGTAAAACGCAATTTATGACCGTGCTTAGTATATTTATTAAACGTTAAAACTGACGTAATATTCTGTGGGTGTTTTATATATTGTAAGGCTTTACAGGTTATTGAAAAAAAAAGTCGTAAAAAATTTACGACTTTTTTATCTTCACACAGGGAACTATTTTGCATAGTTTACAGCTCGTGTTTCGCGAATAACTGTAACTTTAACCTGTCCGGGATAAGTCATTTCTTCCTGAATTTTTCGAGCAATGTTGTATGAAAGTGCATCAACATCTTTATCTGTTACTTTATCGCTTCCCACAATAACACGAAGTTCTCTGCCTGCTTGTATTGCATAAGTTTTTACGACACCTTCAAAGTTGAATGCGATTTCTTCGAGCTTTTTAATTCGATTGATGTACGATTCGGCAACTTCGCGACGTGCTCCCGGACGCGCTCCGGAAATGGCATCGCAAACCTGAACAATGGGAGAGAGCAAGCTGGTCATTTCAACTTCATCGTGATGTGCACCGATAGCGTTGCAAATTTCGGGACTTTCTTTGTATTTTTCGGCAAGTTTCATTCCGTAAATTGCATGTGGCAGTTCAATTTCTTCATCGGGCACTTTGCCGATGTCGTGAAGTAAACCTGCACGTTTCGCCGATTTTGCATCTAATCCAAGCTCGGCTGCCATAATTGCACAAAGCCTTGCTGTTTCCCGCGAATGTTGCAATAGATTTTGTCCGTATGAAGAGCGGTATTTCATTTTACCTACCATTCTGACGAGTTCGGGATGCAAACCATGAATGCCCAAATCAATAGTTGTTCGTTTTCCGGTTTCAATAATTTCATCTTCAATTTGTTTGGTAACTTTCTTCACCACTTCTTCAATTCGGGCAGGGTGAATACGTCCATCGGTAACCAATTGATGCAGAGCTAAGCGGGCAATTTCGCGGCGAACCGGGTCGAAACCCGATAAAACAATTGCTTCCGGAGTGTCATCTACAATAATTTCGATGCCTGTTGCAGCTTCGAGAGCTCGAATGTTTCTTCCTTCGCGTCCGATAATGCGTCCCTTGATTTCATCGCTTTCGATGTGAAATACTGTTACTGCGTTTTCTACCGCCGCTTCTGTCCCCACACGTTGAATGGTTTGAATAACAATACGTTTCGATTCTTTGGTGGCTGTCATTTTCGCTTCATCGATGATTTCGTTGATGTGCGACATGGCTTCGGTTCGGGCTTCGGCTTTTAGAGATTCGATGAGTTGATTTTTGGCTTCTTCGGCTGAAAATCCGGCGATTTTTTCGAGTTTATCAACTTGTTCTTTATGTATTTTTTCAAGTTCATCGTGTTTTTTGTCAAGAACTTCAGATTGTGCCGTTAGATTTGCCCGGAACGTATCGGTTTCTTTTTTAATTTGTTCAAAATCTTTGATGCGTTTGTTGAACTCTTCTTTTTTTGTTCGCAGATTTTGGTCGCTTTGGTTGATTCTGTTCTCGGCTACAGTGATTTTACTGTTTTTTTCTGCAATGTAAGCTTCGTGTTTGGTTTTGAGTTCCAGAAATCTTTCTTTGGCTTGAAGCATTTTTTCTTTTTTTATTACTTCGCCTTCTATTTCTGCATCTTTCAATATCAATTTCGCTTTTTTCTGTAAAGATTTCATCTTCAAAAAATAGCCTCCCAAAACTCCCACTGTCAATGATACTAATGCAATAAGTATCGGGAGTAGTATTTCAGTCATAATGTATTTGTTTTTAAATGTCCATAAAAAACCCGCATATTTCCCGTGTATTAAAAGCCCCAATAAAACATGGGAGGAGTTGCCGATTAATTCGAACGTCCACTGTCTTTTAAAAAAAAGAATATTGACGAATCAATAGTGAGGCCTGTTCTACGTAATCTTGAGCTTTACTCCAATTTTTGAAGTGTTGAGCTTTCCAATAGCAGATGAGAAACTATGCGGGCTGTATCGTTATTTGTTGTCTTTTTATTCCTTGCAAATATACAAAATATTTTTTCTAATTCATAGTATATCACCAAATTTTTTAAATGTTTTCGCGAAGATATTCCTCAATATTATCGTTCAACATTTTGACTTGGTTTTCATACGCATCAATTTGCCCGGAAGTGTCGCTTTCTATCGATTTTAGAGCAAATTGTAAAGAAGCCATCGCTAAGAAATCGAAATTGTCTTTATCGGAATATTTTTGTTTGTATTGATTGATTTTATCGTTGATAATCGAAGATGCTTTCCGAATCTTTTCTTCGTCCTGCCGTTCTATTTTTAACGGATAAAACCGTTCGCCGATGTTTATTTTTATCGAAAGTTTTTCTTCCATTGATTTGATTACAAAGTCGGTTTTATATTTCGTTTATTTGTTAAGTAATCCGATGCACATTTCAATATCCCGCACCATTTTATTTATTTTAATTTTCGCTTCATGAGCATCTTTGCTCGATGAAGTAATCGTTTTTGCTAATTTTAAGGTTTCGTAATGTTGTTTGAGTTCCGAAATTTCGTATTCGAGCAATTCTGTTTTTTTTTCAACTTCTTTTTTTTCCAATCGTAAAGTCTCATTTTCTTGCTTAAGCCTTTGATAAAAGACTTCAAGAGTTTGTATATTTTTTTTCAGACGTTCGATTTGGTCAAAATCAGTATTCATCATATCATTTTGAATCTTATGCAAAATTAGTATTGATGTTTGAATTACGCAAATATATAATTGTTTTTTAGTTTATTTGATTCTTTTAAAGAATAAAATTTCGCTTTTTCAGTAAAATGTATTCATAAGTACAAGCACATTTAATGGAAGCACAACTCATAAATTTTATGCAATTTATGGAAATTTGATAAAAATCACGTGTTTCGATGTTTATAAGACGATATTTTCTTTTAAATTTGTTTAATTTTTTTACGAAAAAATAGCTTGAATATCTATTAAACAGACACCATGCAAGGGATTTATTATAAATTAAATGAGATTGAAAACAGCGATTTGCAGGCTGCTTTGTGTGTGATAACCCAAACTTTGGGTTCTACTCCGCGAAAGGCAGGTTCTAAAATGATTGTATATGATAACAGTTCAATCTTTGGAACAATCGGAGGCGGCAATTTGGAAAGTTTGGTTATTGAAAATGCTCTAAAAGTTATTCAGTCGCAATCGTCTGTGGTTAGTAAACACTTATTAGATAAAGAGTTACAAATGGGTTGCGGCGGTTCGGTCGAAGTTTATATTGAACCGGTGGAAAATAAAAAAAAAATCTACATCTTCGGAGCAGGGCACATAGGGCGAAATGTTGCCGAATTAGCTTTTCGGTTAAATTTTAGAGTGATTTTGATTGATGAACGCGAAAATATTTTTTCCGAATTTGATACAACAAATTATCAAATTATCAATAAAAATTTTCGCGATGTGTTTAATGAATTACTTTTCGATAAAAATACTTACATCACCGCATTATCGCATACACACGGATACGACAAGGAAATAGTCGGTTATTGTGCCAAAAAAGACTTTGCATATCTTGGCATGATAGGGAGCGAACGAAAGGTAGAAAAATTGAAAAAAGCATATCTCGAAGAAAAAATATTAGACGAAAGGGATTTTGAAAAAATTGATTGGCCCATGGGCGTTAAAATCAGTTGCCAAACGCCCGAAGAAATAGCCATTTCAATTATTGCAAAAATTATTGATGTCAGAGGAAAAAATAGCTGAAAATTAGGCTGACAAAAGAAAATTTCGAAAATTATTGCAGTAAGAATTAATGAAACTTGTTTTTGAGAGGATAAAATCGACAGAAGTTTAAATTATGAATCATGAAATATTAAAAACAAGCGAAATCAGATTTTTGCTTGGAGAGCAGGAAGTTAACATTGATTTTTCTGTCTCAAACTATAAACCTACAACCACGCTGTTGCAATATTTACGCAGTTTACCCGACCGAAAAAGTGTAAAAGAAGGCTGTGCCGAAGGCGATTGCGGAGCTTGTACAGTCGTTTTTGCCGAAATAAAAGGCAATGCCTTGAAATACAAAGCAGTAAATTCGTGTATCGTTTTTCTCGCTTCGGTTCACGGAAAACAAATATTAACGGTCGAAGATTTGGGCAAAGGCAAGCATTTGCATCCGATACAAGAAGCAATGGTCGAAGAAGACGCAGGGCAATGTGGTTTTTGTACACCCGGCTTTACGATGTCTATTTTTGGACTGTATAAAAATAATAATGAGCCCGAAAAATCTGATATTGAAACCGCCCTGTCCGGAAATTTATGCCGTTGTACCGGGTATCGTCCAATTCTTGATGCAGCCGAAAGAGCATGTATTTATAAAGGTATGGATAAATTTACAGGCAAAGAGCATCAAATTTTTCAACAATTGACCGAAATAAAATCAAACAAAGAAATTCTTTTTCTAAAAACCGAACAAAATCAGTATTATTTACCTTTCAGTCTGTCGGATTTATTACATCTGAAAAAAGAAAATCCACACGCTTTGCTTGCAGGCGGAACATCGGATATTGCTTTGCGTGTAACAAAAAAGAAAGAAAATTTGCCCCTAATAATAGATATTTCACAGCTCGATGAACTTAAAACAATTTCCAAAAATGATAATATAATGTTTTTTGGAGCCGGTTGCAGTTTGGAAGATGTTAGAATTGCCTGCGAAAAGGAATTTCCATCGCTTTTTTCAATCCTGTCGGTTTTTGGCTCATTACCTGTTCGCAACAACGCAACCATTAGCGGAAATATTGGCAGTGCATCTCCCATTTCCGATACACTTCCTGTCCTGATGGCTCTCGATGCAAGTCTCGAAATTCAAAATATACACGGAAAAAGAGAACAAAAAATTGAAGACTTTATCGTTGGATATAGAAAAACAACACTCAGCTCCGATGAAATTATCACCCGAATTAAAATTCCGTTTCAAGATAAAAACAATATTTTAAAGTCATACAAAGTTTCCAAACGAAGGGATTTAGATATTTCAACAGTCAATGCCGGCTTTATGCTCAACATTAACAATAGAGGCTTGGTGGAATCTATAAAATTAGTTTACGGAGGCATGGCAGCATTTACCAAAAGAGCTACACAAACCGAAAAATCCTTATTAAATAAAGAATGGTGCCGAGAAAATGTTGAAAATGCTCTAAAAAATATACAAAACGATTTTTCGCCAATTTCCGATGCACGAGCCGGAGCCGAAGCTCGGCAGTTATTAGCCGAAAACCTTTTACTCAAATTTTGGAACGAAACCCGGATTTGATACGACTTATTTATTGTATTATTTATGAGCAAGTATAAAAAGTATAAAGTTTGAAAGTGAAAAGTGTAAAATCGTTCATAATCAGTAATTTATAAAAAAATATGGATTTAACTTAAAGTGCTTATTTTCAACACTATAACTTTATAAACTTTTACTTTATCACTTTTTATACTGAACTCATATATTTGTTGAAAAACAAAAAAGCTTAATATAAAATTCAGATTTACAATGTTTTAAATAAAATACAACTTAAAATTATCAACAAAAAAACAACCTAAAACCTTTTTCGATGAAAACCCCTTTATTCCTGATTTTTTCATTCATAAGTTTTAATTTGTTCGGGCAACACAATCTAATCGGCAAAACACAAGATTTTATTTTAACCAAATATCAGTACGACCCCGAATATACCGTTAAAATAGATACGATAAACGACAATAAAATATTAATTACCTGCCGAACTTTTGAAATCTATCCGTACTATACCTACGAAATAGACAAATTAACAAATAAATGTATTTCGTATGGATTTATATCCAGAAATCGCGAAATTTTTAAATCACAAATTGAAATGCTCGATTATCTGGGGAAACTCATAGAAACCGACAGCAGTGCCACCAATTTTGTTTATGAATTGACTCTTCCTGAAAAAAAAATTTATTACACCGTGCGACAACCTTTTGTAAAAAGCCAAATAAAAACACGGCGCGATTTATATTATATTTTAGTTACCGAAGACCGAAAAAAAATTAAAATTCACGACTAAGAAAATGCTTAACATGAATCCGAAAATCATTTTTGGATACTCGTGTATGCAAATTATTTAATAATTTACAAATGAAGATATTTCACGAAAGTGCAGCCTATCACGTCAGCGGAAAAGCTGTTTATATTGATGATATTCAGGTAAGCGACCAAATTTTGAATGGCTATCTCTACACCTCACCTTATGCACATGCCAAGATATTGAAATTTGATTTGAGCGAAGCACGTAAAACCAATGGGGTATCAGCAATCCTTTCGTATCGCGATTTGCCCGGCGAAAATCAAATGGGACCGATTGTACACGATGAGCCGGTATTAGCCGAAAAAAGTGTGGAATTTATAGGACAGGCAATTTTTTTGATAGCCGCCCAAACCGAAGAAGCAGCCTTGGAAGCAAAGAAAAAAATAAGTATCGAATTTGAAGAACTTCCCGCAGTAACCACTCTAAAACAAGGCATCGAACAAAATTCCTTTCTGCAAGCACAACGCAAAATTGAAATCGGGAACACCGAAAAGGCTTTGAAAGAAACAAAAAATACACTCAGCGGCGAAATAGAAATCGGCGGACAGGAACATTGGTATCTCGAAACCCAAGTATGCCTTTGTGTGCCCGGTGAAGGCATGGAGATGAAAGCTTATGCCTCGACACAAAATCCCGCAGAAACCCAAGCAATTATTGCAGAAGTTTTAGGCGTTTCAAAACATCAAATAGAAGTTGAAACCCGGCGTCTCGGCGGAGCGTTTGGTGGCAAAGAAACACAGGGAAATCATGTTGCGGCATGGGCTGCCGTTTTGGCAAATCACACCAAACGCCCTGTTAAAGTACGCTTGCAACGCGATGAAGACCAGAAAATTACCGGCAAACGACACCCTTTTCTTATCAAATATACAGCAGGATATAACGATGAAGGTTTGATAGAAGCCGTTGATTTAGAATTATTTGCAAATGCAGGATATGCAACTGATTTAACAATGGCTGTTTTGGAAAGAGCCATGATGCACGCCGAAAATGCTTATTTTATCCCCAATATGCGAATTATAGGCAAGCCGGTGAAGACAAATCTCCCTTCAAATACTGCTTTCAGAGGTTTTGGTGGTCCGCAGGGAATGATTGGTATCGAAACAATTATCGACATTGTTGCACGAAAATTACAGAAAGATTCTGCGGAAATACGTTTTAAAAATTTATATGGTATCCACGATAAAAACATCACTCCGTATGGACAAAAAGTAGAAAATAATCGGCTTTTTATGCTTTACGAACAATTAGTAAAAAGTTCGGAATACCAAATGCGAAGGAAAGATGTTGAACGCTACAACGCTCAAAATGAGTTTAGTAAACGCGGTTTGGCAATGACACCCGTAAAATTCGGAATTTCGTTCACAACAGCATTTCTCAACCAAGCCGGGGCATTGGTCAATCTTTACACCGATGGTTCGGTTTTGCTAAATCACGGCGGAGTAGAGATGGGGCAAGGATTACACACAAAAATGCAACAAATTGCTGCTTTGGAATTTGGTATTGATATTGACCTTGTAAAAGTGAACGCCACAAATACAAGTAAAGTGCCCAATACCTCGCCCACAGCAGCTTCTTCGGGAACAGATTTGAACGGAATGGCTGTAAAAATTGCAGTGGATAAATTGAAAGCACGCTTAGCAAAAGTTGCTGTTAAAAAACTTGCGGAATTACAACAAGGACTAAATTTTGTTGAAGAAGATATTGTTTTTGAGAAAAATGCCGTTTTCAGTTCCAAATATTCCGATTTGAAAATTGGATTTCAACAAATCGTGAATGCTGCGTGGCTGGAACGCGAAAGTCTCAGTGCAACAGGATTTTACAGCACTCCGGGTGTTCATTTCGACCGCACGGAAGGAAAAGGACAGCCGTTTTTCTATTTTGCTTTCGGAATGGCTGTTACAGAAGTGGAAATTGATGTATTAACCGGGCAACATCATGTTTTGAGAGCTGATATTTTACACGATGCCGGCGAAAGTCTGAATCGCAGCATAGACATCGGACAAGTGGAAGGAGCTTATGTTCAAGGACTTGGCTGGGTTACATCGGAAGAAATGAAATACGACACAAAAGGCAATCTGCTAAACCATTCGCCCGATACGTACAAAATTCCCGGAGTTCGGGACATACCTCAAATTTTTAATGTAAAATTGCTCGAAGGAGCACCAAATCCCACAACCATACGCAAAAGCAAAGCTGTGGGCGAACCGCCTTTTATGTTGGCAATATCTGCATATATGGCTCTTCGCGATGCCGTTTCGGCAGTAGGAAACCACAAACTTGAGCCCGATTTGCAATTGCCGGCAACCAACGAATGGATTGTTTTGGCTTGCAGAAAATTGAGGAATATGCTGATGTGCTGATGTGCTGATGTGCTGATGTGCTGATGTGCTGATGTGCTGATGTG
>DYMH01000105.1 GCA_020721645.1 Draconibacterium orientale | reverse complement strand
ATGAAACTATATCTCACTAAAAATACATTTATGCTTCGACATTTAATACTCGGATTAATCACTGTTTTTGCACTTTGGGGTCTAATATCCATGTTTGCATCGTTTGGTACGACACATCAAGCTGATATCAAGTACCAAAACCAAATAAAAGAGCAATATTTTGCTTATGCCTTTCCCTTGCCCGAAACCATTGTTTTTGCAGGCGAAAATGTCCCTCTCGAAAATTTCGACACACGTGAATCTCTTGATTTAGAGATTCAAAAAGTTGCATATTGGCATTCCGAACTATTGCTTTATATGAAACGTGCAAATCGAACATTTCCGATTATTGAACCCATTTTAAAGAAAAACGGAATCCCGGACGACTTCAAATATTTTGCTGTATGCGAAAGTGGATTGTTGAATGTTACATCGCCTTCGGGTGCAAAAGGCATTTGGCAATTTATGGACGAAACGGCAAAAAGTTACAATCTCGAAGTCAGCGATGAAGTCGATGAGCGATATAACCTGGAATTGGCAACTGAAGCGGCGTGCAAATATTTCAAAGACTCATATCGAAAATACAAAAATTGGTCGATGGTTGCCGCATCTTATAATACAGGACAAACAAACTTGACTTTAAAACAAAAAGAACAAAATCAAGACAATTATTACGATTTATTGCTCAACGAAGAAACGGCACGTTACGTGTTTCGTACCATAGCAATAAAATTAGTGATGTCAGAACCTCAAAATTTCGGTTTTGTATGCCGAAACAAAGATTTATACCCCATTATTCATTCGCATGTATGCGAAATAGACTCATCAATTGGCAACCTTGCCGATTTTGCCGAAAAAAATAATACGAATTATAAGATTTTAAAATTTCTGAATCCATGGTTGCGAAAAAATGTTTTGAGTAATAAAGATAAAAAAACGTACCGCATTGCAATTCCCGAAAAAAATGCACGTACACTCGACTATCAACACGAAATCGAAAATCCCGACAGTTTACTAAAATTTATTGATACACAATAACATACAAAGTTTTTTAAATCTCATGGGGTGTATTATTTATCCTGTAAAATAAATTTTCCTTTAACCAGCCACGAAACGCCAAACGCCCAAAGAGCAATAGTTTCGAGAACAAAAATGGGTTTGTATTCGTCTAATTTCAATTGCAACCACCGAATGTTATGGACTAAGGCAATCGAAACAATTGAAAAAACCATGATCCATGCACAAATCCGATATATTGTATTGCGTTTGAGCTTCTGTTCTGTAATATTTTCGCTGCTTTTGGTAAAGAGAAAATAAGAAAAATATGCTAAGGTCGAAAAAAATAAAACAGCAAGCACATTGTGAACTGCATTAATTGTGTCGCTGCTGTTGGTTGTCAAAACATTACAAAATGGATTGTGGTCGGCACAAGCAGTAGGGAAAAACGCCACCCCCAAAGCAAACAATGCTGCCAAATTGGCTGCTCGATTGTCGGCTTTATCGTAGCCTTTGTACGAAAACAGAAACATGGCAACTGCCGAAAGCGTTCCGACCAAAAAATGCCCCATTACGGTGTAATAATAATCACTGATAGAATTTTCGATACGGCTGCACGAACTCAAAACAACCGAACCAATCGCCAAAATTATAGGCAAACCAATGCCCAAAATCCCAACAGTTTTGCGAAGGGTTAAATAATTAATAATTAATGACTTATCATCAAAACTCGTCCTATTTTCAGATTTCATCGGAGGGTAAATTTTATAATGAATATTCGACTAAAATATGATATTTTTTTATATATTCAACACTATTACAGCAGTTTTTAAAAAAAAATAGACTTTGTTTATTTGTAGTGCTGATATATCGAATATTTTTAATACCAAATCGTTTAACAATTTGTTTATAAATTGAATTTAAACGTAATTTTAAACGCAAAATTATCAATATTACGGGAAAGACGATAAGGTCCGTAACGATAGAAACCACCAACACCGAAACCTATTAATTTATTGACAAGATACAGGTTGTTCAGCAATATTCCGGATTCGAAATATCCTTTTTCGAAAGTCTTAAACCCATAATTTTGTCGAATATTACTTTGCGAAATCTGCCCGTAAGTTGCATTTGTTACAAAGACAAGTCGTGCTTGAGACTTTTTATGTTTATATAACGCATTGCCAAACTCTTGTTTAAAATAAAAAGCAACAAATCTATCCGACAAAAACTCGTTGATTCGCATGGTATTAAAACTGTTTTCGGATTCTATCGAAAACCGATAATAACTGCCGTGTCCTCCAAATAAATTAATAGACGGAAGTACGCCGATAATGTATCCCGAAATCAATGTCAGTTTGGTTTTGCCAAAAATCTTGGTATTAAAATTTTGACTCAGTTTTACCATAATTTTTTTATATACAAATCGCCCGTCCAAATTATTAAATCCCTGTGCGAAATTGAAATAAAGAACAGGGTATTTTGTCCCCAAAGAAGTGAGTCCAAACAAGGATTTCATAAATTTTTCGTGATATGCAAAACGAAAATTTATTCCGGCTTCCGTAAATTTAAAATTTTGTATCGTTTGATTGTTTACAAAACCAGTGTAAACCAATGCATTGTTTATTTTATTGATTCCGTTTCGAGCAAACAATTTGACTCTGAAAAAATGTAAGGTTCTGAAACTTAACGATGTTTCAATTTGCTCGCAATCAAACATATCAGAAATTAGATATTTGCGTATAATTTCGGACGAAAACCTGTTTTTGTCTTCAAAAAAGGAATATCCACCCGATTCGAAAACATCTTTTTGATAAGCAAAACGGATATTAATATCGGCAGAAGTTCTCAGAAATCGCACGCCGGACGAAAGCCCGTATTTCGGTGTTTTGTCGCTGAAACCATAGGCGGCATATCCGCCGACATAAAACCACGAGAGCAACTTTTCGTTGGTTTCGGCTCCCACGCCCAATCTTAAGCCTTCAAATTTGTTGTAAGAAACGAAATGATTGTAGTCGAAATTCAAAAAATGATAAGGAATATACCCTTTACTCAGTATTTCAATGATTTTCAGCTTGTTGTCGAAATGTGCGGCTTTTCCCAAACTGTCGATAACCCGATAAGTGTTTATTTCTTTTAAATTCAACGAATCAATTCGATATTTTTGCCATAATTTATTTTCGAGTGCTGTTGCTTTTGAGTCCATTTCGAGTTCGATATGCGAAAATTCGTTACGTTTCAATTCAGGATTTAACACAATATCGGAGATATAGCTTTTGCCGATTCCCACAACCGAACCCATACTGCCCGATATTGAGACAGAAACATTTTTGAATATAATATCGGTATTCAGTTCAACCGGAAACCATTGTCGCCCCTCAATGAGTTCGTATTTTTGTTGAATTTTAATATCGGTCAAAGTCCTCGAATCGAATGGTTCGGCTTTCACACTCTGAATGGCGTATCCGTGTGTGTTGATATTTAAAATTCCCTTCAAACCGTTGAATGTTGTATTTTTTTTCGGACGAAATGAGATGACAAAAACGGTATCACCAATTTCTGTAAAAACAGTATCCTCAACAATAAACAGATATTTACGTGTACTGCCGGAACTGATTGGATTGAGATATGTTTTTTCTGAAATTGTAATCAATTCGTTGTAAAACGAAAATGATTGCAATTGGGAAGCCAAAAGTGTAAAAGTAGGATTTTTCAAACCCGAAACCCTTGTTGCCAGGATGTTTTCTTTCTTTTGGTCGGGATAGCGAAATTTCCTTTCGGTTATGGTTTCCATCAAAAAAAGATGTTGAGAGTCGACAAATCCCGAAAATGAGTTGATATTTTTTTTGTTCGATTCATTGTATCCATTTGGGCAATCTCTGCGAGTGTTTTGCCCGATTTTAGAAGAGAATCGTTTCTGAATTTTAACAATGAATCTCTTTTTTGTTTGAAAATTGAATCGTTTTGCCTAACACTTTCCGGGTCGAGAGTAAACACCATTTTGTCGTAGGAAAAGCAGGTAAATGAACTCATTTTTTCGGGATTATTCATATCTCTGTTTTTGAGAACTTCTTTAATTATTCGATGTGCAGGATTTTCGCCGGGAACAACGACAATTTCTTGGATATCAATCGGTTTGGATTGTAGTTTGATAATAATGAGGGCGGAATTATCAAATTCGGAAAGCATTTTTTTTTGAGGCAGATAACCAACATAGCTGAACTGCAAAAACTCGATTTTTTGTCTGTCTATACTAAATTTCCCATCAATTCCTGATGTTAAACCATGACCTTTCGCATCGTAAACGATATTTACAAAAGCCAATGCTTCTCCGCTTTGAGCATCGGTAATTATACCCTTTACAAGGTTTTGAGAAAAAACGTGAAAAGAAAATAGGGAAAGAATAAAAAAAATAAATATAACAATTCGTACAGGCAATCTAAATGACGTTTTACGGAGCATATTTTTTGATTTTAATTCTAATTCCTGATTTTATGAATGCTAAATAAGTTACAAAAAACATTTTTATCAAATAATCTTTTGTCAAAACATAAAGATTTCAGGCTTTATGCGATAAAATATTTGTTTTCACTTTTTGCCGGGTATTTATACTCATTTATCAAACTCCCTGATAATGGGTAATTTCAACCTTATATTCAATCTGCATTGAAAGTAACTTTACTTCGGGTAAAATTCATTGATATAACCGAACAAAATCCATATTGAATTATTTGTTACCGGATATGCTTTTTACAAAAAAAAAAGAAAAAAATATTCGCCAAGATAAAAAATAGTAATATGAAAAAATCCATATTTAAAACCCCGGACAAAATCCCCTGAATCAGTTTCAAATTAAATCTTCATATAGGGATTATCCCGAAAACCCGGAAAACAGAGTAGGGAAATTAAAATCTAACGCCATGAAAAAGTTTACATCATTTTTAATTGCATTATTCTTTTTAATGCCAACACTGCTCAACGCACAAATTAATGGGCTTGATGCAAAGAAAAACAACAAAATCAATGAAAAAGACAAAGCCGAATGGTTTGCAAAACTATTTTCCGGCTCAAATTCAAAAGCTACAACAACCATGACAGGAACAGCCTCCGAAGGTAATTTACGTGTATCGGTTTTAGACAACGGTAATATGTCGGTTGCCCGCTACACAACAAGTTCGTGGTTGGAACAGTGGTACGGCGGATCCAGCAGAGGAATTCGCTTGTGGATAGACGGAACTTCTTATTCGCCAAGCGGGAATTACTTTTCATCATCGGCAACGGCTCTCCCGCTGACAAGCAACACTTTGGTTGCCGCAGACCATATTCAAACAATTTACACTCTTTCGTCTGTTGTTCAACTTACATTGGATATTTATTACACCGATGGGACTTCGTACGCCCTGTATAACTACTCGATTAAAAATTTATCGGCATCAACATGGAGTAATGTTCGTTTCTTTTCGGGAGGCGACACTTACCTTGCGGGCGGCGATAATGGTTCGGGATTTTGGGATGGTTTGGCTTCGAGTATCGGAGTTAAAAAAATATCGGGATCGAATCAAATTAAAATGATTTTTAAGGGAATCACCGAACCATACAATTACCAAAGTGATAATTATTACAATGTATACAACAGTGTGAATACGAGTGGTGCGTTAACGGGAGTAATCGACCCCAACGAAGGAACAGATAACGGTTATGCTTTGGAATGGCGAACTACCAATGTTTCGGCTTCTTCTACATGGTCTATTCAATCTCGGGAAGAATTCAAATTCAAACCGGTAACAACTTCGCTCATTGTTGATGCTCCGGCAACAACAAAAATAGCAACATCAAGTTCTTCGCAAATCGTTTTTACGGTAACAAATAGAACTTCAAGCTCTTCCGGCGTTTCTCTCAGTACATCGGTCAACAGAGCAGGCTGGACAGCAACTGTTGTTTCGCCCTCATCGCCTTTTACTTTAGCAGCGAATGAAGTAAAAAATATTACGGTAAACGTAACGTGTCCTGCCGAAGCCAACGGTATTGTGGGTGAAGTTACTTTAACAGCAACAGACACTTACGGCTCGGCAAGCGATATTGCCAGTATGTTGGTTTCGGATATTCCGGTAATCAATACGCACCCATCGAATACATCGGCTTGTGCGGGCGGAAATGCCTCATTTTCGATGACAGGCACCAATGTTACGGCGTATCAATGGCAAGAATATTCTACAAGTTGGGCGAATGTAACAAACGGCGGAATTTATTCGGGTGCAACATCGGCAACCCTCAATCTTACCGGAGTAACGGCAGTAATGAATAACAGAAGTTACCGATGCGTGGTAAGCAAAGGTGTAAACTCTGCCGAAACAAATATTGCTACATTAACCGTAAACGCCGCAACTCTCATTACAACACAGCCAACGGGTGCTACGAAAAATGCTTTAACGAGTGTTTCGTTTACAGTTGCTGCTTCGGGTTCGGGTACTCTTTCGTATCAATGGAAAAAAGACGGAAACGATATATCCGGTGCATCTTCTGCCACCTATTCAATTTCAAGTTTAAATACAAGTGATGCCGGCAGTTACACTTGTGTAGTTACAGGCAGTTGCGGTTCTGTTACGAGCAATGCCGCTGTTTTGGTTGTCAATAAATTAACTCAAACCATAACGTTTGGTGCTTTGACGGCGAAAACTTATGGAAATGCACCCTTTACAGTTTCGGCAACAGGCGGAGCTTCCGGAAATGCAGTAACATTTACAAGTTCCGATAATTCAATAGCCGAATGTTCGGGAACCAACGGAACTACGATAACGATTCTGAAAGCCGGTTCGTGTTCGATTTATGCCAACCAAGCCGGAAGTTTGAATTACAATGCAGCAACACAAGTTACTCAAAATCTGACAATAAATACAAAAAATCTGACGATTTCGGGCATTTCTGCCGCAAATAAAATTTACGACGGAAATACCAATGCCGTGTTGTCCGGGGGGTCATTAGTTGGTGTTATAAACGCTGACGATGTCGTTTTGAATTTGGGAACCGGAGTTTTTGACAATAAAAATGCGGGAAACGCAAAACTTGTTACGGCAAGCGGCTACTCAATTTCGGGTACAAAGGCATCAAACTACAACCTTTCTCAACCAACAGGATTGAGTGCGAATATTACGGCAAAAGCAATATCGGTAAATGCTAATGCCAACCAATCGAAAATTTACGGCGAAAACAGACCCCATTTTCTTGTATGAAGTCAGTCCAAGTTTAATTTCGGGCGATTCGTTCTCAGGCTCGTTGAGCAGAAATGCCGGAAACAATGTCGGAACGTATGCAATGAATATTGGTTCGTTAAGTGCCGGTTCAAATTACAATGTATCTTTTGTAAGTGCCGATTTTTCTATCACAGCAAAAGCAATATCAGTCAGTGCAAATGACGACCAATCGAAAATTTACGGTGAAATTGACCCCGTTTTCTCGTATGAAGTCAGTCCGAGTTTAATATCGGGCGATTCGTTCTCCGGTTCGTTAAGCAGAAATGCAGGAAACGATGTCGGAACTTATGCAATATCGATGGGCGATTTAAGTGCGGGTTCAAACTATGAAATGTCTTTTGCAAGTGCCGATTTCTCAATCACGGCTAAATCAATAACTGTCAGTGCAAATGCAGACCAATCGAAAATTTACGGCGATATCGACCCTGTTTTCGCTTATGAAGTCAGTCCAAGTTTAATTTCGGGCGATTCTTTCTCAGGTTCGTTGCTTCGAGATGCCGGTGAAAATGTCGGAACGTATGCAATCACAATTGGAGATTTAAGTGTCGGTTCAAATTACAATGTATCTTTTATGAGTGTCGATTTTTCTATCACAGCAAAAGCAGTTTCTGTCAGTGCAAATGCCGACCAAACTAAAATTTACGGCGAAACAGACCCCATTTTCTTGTATGAAGTCAGTCCAAGTTTAATTTCGGGCGATTCGTTCTCAGGCTCGTTGAACAGAGAAGCCGGTGAAAATGTCGGAACGTATGCAATATCAGTGGGCGATTTAAGTGCCGGTTCAAATTACAATGTTTCTTTTGTGAGTGCCAATTTTTCAATCACAGCAAAAGCAATAACCGTAAGTGCGAATGCCGACCAATCGAAAATTTACGGCGAAACAGACCCCGTTTTCTTGTACGAAGTGAATCCGAGTTTAATTTCGGACGATTCTTTCTCAGGTTCGTTAGAACGCGAAGCCGGTGAAAATGTCGGAACGTATGCAATATCAGTAGGCGATTTGAGTGCCGGTTCAAACTACGAAATGTCTTTTGTTGGAGCCGATTTTTTCATCACAGCAAAGGAAATTACAGTTACTGCTGATGCCAAAACTAAAATTTTTGGTGATATCGACCCTGAATTAACATCGCAATACAGTCCCGAATTGTTGGAAGGAGACTCGTTTTTGGGTGTATTATCTCGCGAAGAAGGCGAAAATGCCGGAAATTACGCTATCAATATCGGAACTTTAAGTGCAGGAACAAATTATTCACTCAATTTTATCGCCGCCGATTTTAGTATCACAGCCAAAGCCATTACGGTAACTGCCGAAGAAAATCAATCGAAAATCTACGGAGAATCGGAACCGGTTTTCATCTATCAAGTCGCTCCATTGTTATTGAATGATGATAGTTTCAGCGGCGTTTTGGGAAGAGAATCAGGCGAAAATGTCGGAAATTATGCACTCAATCTTGGAACTCTCAGTGCAGGTGCAAATTACAATATCAGTTTCGTAACTGCAGATTTCTACATAAGTACAAAAGATATTACGGTAACCATCGATGCCAATCAAACCAAAGTTTATGGCACAAGCGACCCTGTTTTCACCTTTGAAGTGAATCCCGAATTAATTGCCGGCGACTTGTTTAGCGGCTTAGTTGAAAGAGAAGCAGGCGAAAATGTAGGTACTTATGCGATACAAATTGGGACTTTGAGTGCGGGAGCAAATTACAACATGTCGTTCATTGGAGCAGATTTTACTATAACAAAAGCAAGTCCGGTGATTTCGTGGAGCAATCCCGAAAATATTTACTACGGAACCATGTTAAGCGAAATTCAATTAAATGCAACAGCAGATATTACCGGCATATTTAATTACGAACCCGGATTTGGAACGATTCTGCCCGTTGGCAACAATCAAGAACTTAATTTACGTTTCATTTCGAAAGATAACACCAATTATTTCAATACTTCTGCAACCGTTTATATCAATGTTCTGGAACCTTCGGGAACCAATGAATTGAAAAATACGAGCATTTCGGTTAGTCCGAATCCGTCAAACGGAATATTCACAATCAGTTCCGATAAAACCATTGAATCGATAACCATTTATAACATCAGCGGAAAAATCGTTTTCAGTAAAAAAATATCACAAGCTGTAACTGATGTTGATTTGTCGGATTTTGCCAAAGGATTATATTTCATACAAATAAACTCGGAAGGGAGCTCGAATTTTGAAAAAATAATTTTGAAATAATCACCAAAGAACGTTTATTTTCATGTGATTTGATTCTCTCTTGGCGTTAGATAAAAGCCCTGTAAAGTGATTTTACAGGGCTTTCATTTTTAGATTTTTTTTTCTTCGGATAGATACAATTCTTCTATCTGTTTTTCGTATTTTTCGAGAACCATTCGGCGTTTCACTTTCAATGTTTGGGTGAGGAAACCGTTTTCGACAGTGAATTTATCATCGATAAAGAGATATTTTTTGGGGATTTCGTAATGACCGTATTTTCCTTCTAAATTTTTGCGGATTTCCAAAGCAATAAACTCCTGAATCATTGGCAAATGAAGCAATTTCCCGACATCGGTTTTCACTTTCAACAACTCGGCTGTTTTTTTCAGAACATCACAATCCGGAATAATCAGAGCGACATTGTATGGTTTGCCGTCGCCAAAAACCATAGTATTTTCGATGTATGGCAGCAAACGAATATCTTCTTCAATGGCGGCAGGGAAAATATATTTGCCGTTTTGAAGCTTGTATTGTTCTTTGATGCGACCGGTAATAAAAATATAACCTTCCTCGTCAATTATCCCTCGATCGCCTGTTTTTAGCCACCCATCGGTCGTGAAAACAATTTGGGTTTCGGCAGGTTTGTTATGATACCCCTCCATCACATTGGGTCCTTTGACTTGTATTTCGCCGTCGGCACTGTTTTCATCTTCAACTTGAGTTTTATCGATCCGTACCTGAACAAATTCCAAGGGTTTGCCTACACTGCCGGGTTTGTTCATTTCAAAACAATTCATTGAAATGGCCGGAGCGGCTTCGGTGAGTCCATAACAATCGTAAACCGGCAAGCCGATATCGAAGAAGAAATCGGCAATTTGTCGATTCATTTTGGCACTTGCCGTGATTGCGGCAACAAGTTTATTCCCAAATTTTTGTCGTATCTTACTGAAAACCAACTTATTTCCGATTTCCAACTTCAATTTATTGACAAAACCAGCTTTCCCTTGTAAAAGCCTGTCTTGCTCTGCGGCTTTTACGCTCATCAGAAACAATTTTTTGGAAATACCTCCCGCAAGGTTGACTTTTTTCCGGATATTATCATAAATTGTGTTGAAAACACGCGGAACTGCGATTAAAAATGTTGGTTGCACTTTTTGAATATCATCGGCTAAGGTTTCCACTTTTTCGATAAATCCGATAGAGCCGCCGAAGAAAAACCAATTGACCAATTCGGCAGTCAAACCATAACTGTGTGCCCAAGGCAAGATCGAAAGACTGCGTGAACCTGCATTGAGCATGTGATAGCGATGAAAACCGGCTCGGGCATTGGAAACAATATTTCCATGAGTCAACAACACTCCTTTTGGCTCGGCAGTGGTTCCGGATGTATAGATTAATACGGCAATTTCATCGAATTTCGGTTTTTGAGATGACACGGGTTTTAAACTCCCAACGTCCTCCAAATGCTTCATTGATAGGTCGGAATCATCGTCAATAATAATAATTTTTGAAAGGTTTTCGAGTTCTTTTTCAAGATGTTTTACTTTATCGTAAATCTCGCGATTGGCCACAATCAAAACTTTGACGTTGGAATCGACGATGTTATATTGCCAAATGCGAAGAATTTCGCGTTCGTACATGGGAATAAAACGCGCCCGGAGTCCGACCGATGCAAACATGGCCACAGCCCATTCGGTGCGGTTATCGGAAATAATGCCCACACAATCGCCGGCTTGAACTTCCAAATTTGCCAATCCGCCACGAAAATTATCAACACGTGTGCGAATATCGCCGTAACTTACCCACGAATACTTTTGAGTGATTTTATCTTTTGTTCCAAAGAGAACATTATCGGCGAATTTTTCGGTCGAAATTTCAAAATGGTCGACCAAATTGTCGGGTTTTTCGATGATTATCATGGAATGTGATAGAGTTTTTTAATTGTGAAATTAAACGATTTGTTTTCAAAGATTGATATTTTTTCTTTGAAAAACAAAACATAAATTGATTGTCATATTAACATCTAAAATGCGTATAGCCGAAAGAACAAATAGAATAAAAGCGAACAAAAGCTAAAAGAACACCCGGAGGCTGAGCCTGTCGAAGCCGGGATCGCTGAAAGCTGACACCGGCTTCGACAGACTCAGCCTCCGAAGATTATAATGGGTACGGATAATTTGCAAATTGTCCGTACGCCAACCTATTAAAATAAAATACAACCTTATCAACAATTTAACATTTATAACAAAATATTTCTATATATTTGAAATTCCTTATGATTCACTTTAATATGACAAAAAAACACCCCTTGTTGTCTATGAAAAAATAAGCAAACACCCCGCGCCGTTTGCAAGACCCCTGTATGGAAACCGCCCGCAGGCACACTCCGCCTGTGTTACCACAAAATAGAGTTTGTTTTATTTTAATATCTTAAATTTTTAAAATGATGAAAAAACTAAAATTTCTTCTTCTACTCGGACTGTCGCTTTTGTTTGACAAAGCAAAGGGACAAGCCTACATCCCATTGGCAATTGACAGTGCTCAATGGGTTATCGCCCAAGACGATGTTGAAACACCTTATTACATAGACAATCTCTTTGGTTACAGGATAAACGGAGATACTGTAATCAATGGATACAGATATAAAAAAGTATATTCGAGAAGCTTTACTTCTTTAAACGGAGATTATTTCCCACCCTATATTGTACATGAAGGATCTTTGTTTGGAGTTGTCAGAGACAGTGTTGCTCAGGAAAAAGTTTATGCTATTAGATTTGATAACTGGGCTACTTCCTGCCCGACTAATGAAGAATACCTCATGTATGATTTTTCATTAAACATAGGCGATTCCATTGAAGGTCTTTGCCAAATCATGGGCCAAAATGACAGCGTAACACAAGTGTATCAACAGTATTTTGCGGGAGAAATAAGAAGACATTGGCAAATGTCGGTACCTTGTGTTCAAAACATTGAAGGTGTAGGCTCTACACAGGGTTTGTTTGAAACCCCTTTCTGTGGTTTAAGCGGATGGGATAGTTTTTTATACTTATACTGTCAAGGAAGTGACGAGCAGTGTTTATCAGGTTTTTTGGCAAATGTTGATGATATTAGTGAGCAGCAAAATGTTATTTCAGTTTATCCAAATCCGGTTAAAAATATTATTAATATAAAGAAGAAGTCATCTGATATTCTTTCATATATTATATATAATATTTTTGGTAAAGTTGTATTAAAAGGGAATATTAAAAGCTCAGATTATCAAATAGATATTTCTGAACTATCACAAGGATTGTATTTTTTATCAATTAATTTACAAACTTTCAAAATTATTAAATTATGAAACGATTTCAGTTTTTTATTCTCAGCTCGGCGGAGTTTAGCACAGCGTAACTCCGTCGAAACTTGCTTTCGAAGTTTTTAACTTCGTTGCAACGCAAATTATTAATAAAAATAAACCAAGCACAACCTACATAAAACTACCGCATTATATAACAAAAAAATCACTTTCCGAATTTACTGTGTACGCAAAGCATTCGACCGTCAGTACATAAAATAATATACAACCTTATCAACAATTTAACATTTATAACAAAATATTTCTATATATTTGAAATTCCTTATGATTCACTTTAATATGACAAAAAAACACCCCTTGTTGTCTATGAAAAAATAAGCAAACACCCCGCGCCGTTTGCAAGACCCCTGTATGGAAACCGCCCGCAGGCACACTCCGCCTGTGTTACCACAAAATAGAGTTTGTTTTATTTTAATATCTTAAATTTTTAAAATGATGAAAAAACTAAAATTTCTTCTTCTACTCGGACTGTCGCTTTTGTTTGACAAAGCAAAGGGACAAGCCTACATCCCATTGGCAATTGACAGTGCTCAATGGGTTATCGCCCAAGACGATGTTG
>DYMH01000015.1 GCA_020721645.1 Draconibacterium orientale | reverse complement strand
AATCAGTGTTTTCTGCAAAAATAAATATTATTTATGTAATTAAGTCTATAAATTTATTGGAGGAAGTGTTTTGTATATTGCTTTCGATACCAATTGAAGTAAAAAAAAGAAAAGAGCAGATTCTATCTACTCTTTTTCTATTGTTAGGCTTTCTTTGCAGTAATACCGAAAGTAAAACCTGATTTTACTCTTTCGATGAGTTCGGGCAAAATATCGTTATATTCTCCCACGATGCCGAAATCGGCATTTTTAAATTTTGTTGCTTTTGGATTGTGGTCGATAGCTACAATTTTTTCAGCTTCTTTCATTCCGACAATGTACTGAATTGCAGAAAGAAAATTAAAAACGAGTACTTAAATATTTTTTCTCAAAACTGATTTTCAACTTTCTTTGAATAAAAAATATAAACATTAACTTTGTATTTTTAAAAATCATTTAACAAAATACATAAAATGACAGAAACAGCTCTTCAAAATCTTCCCTACAAAGTTGCCGATTTAAGTTTAGCAGACTGGGGACGAAAAGAAATACTCCTTGCCGAAGCCGAAATGCCGGGATTAATGTCTTTACGCAAAAAATACGGTGCGACCAAACCCTTGAAAGGTGCGAAAATTACAGGTTCACTGCACATGACCATTCAAACTGCGGTACTTATTGAAACCCTCACCGAATTGGGTGCCGATGTGCGCTGGGCAAGTTGCAATATTTTCTCCACACAAGACCACGCAGCAGCCGCAATCGCAAAAGCCGGAATCCCTGTATTTGCATGGAAAGGCGAAAATTTGGAAGAATATTGGTGGTGTACCGAAATGGCACTCACATTTCCGGGCGGCGAGACACCTGATTTAATTGTGGACGATGGAGGTGACGCCACAATGATGGTTCTTAACGGATACGAAGCCGAAAAAAATCCTTCGATTCTCGATGCAAAATACGAACAGGAAGACGAACGAGAACTGTTCAAAAGACTCAAACTCTCAATTTCCGAAAGCAATGGCAAATGGACAAAAGCCGCTGCAAAACTTAAAGGTGTGTCGGAAGAAACCACAACCGGAGTTCATCGTTTGTATCAATTGATGGAAAAAGGACGATTGATTTTTCCGGCAATTAACGTAAACGATTCGGTTACAAAATCGAAATTCGACAACTTGTATGGCTGTCGCGAATCGTTGGCAGACGGTATCAAACGAGCCACAGATATTATGTTGGCAGGTAAAGTTGTTGTTGTTTGCGGATACGGCGACGTGGGCAAAGGTTGTGCTCGCTCAATGAGCGGTTACGGAGCACGTGTTATCGTAACCGAAATCGACCCCATTTGTGCACTGCAAGCATCGATGGAAGGTTATGAAGTAAAACCGGTTGAAGAAGCTCTTGATGAAGGAAATATTTTTGTAACCACTACCGGCAACCGCGATGTTATCACTTTGGAGCACATGAAACAAATGAACGATAAAGCCATTGTTTGCAATATCGGGCATTTCGACAACGAAATTCAAGTCGATAAACTGCAAAAATTCGCCGGAATCGAACGAATAAATATCAAACCGCAAGTAGATCAATATGTTTTTCCCGACAAACATTCCATCATTCTTCTTTCCGAAGGGCGATTGGTGAATCTGGGAAATGCCACCGGACACCCATCGTTTGTAATGAGTAATTCGTTTACCAACCAAACACTGGCACAAATGGAATTATGGACCAAAAAATATGATGTGGGAGTTTATCGTTTGCCCAAACATCTCGACGAAGAAGTGGCACGTTTGCATTTGGAACACGTTGGCGTAAAACTCACCGTTCTCTCCGATGACCAGGCAAATTATTTGAACGTTCCGAAAAACGGACCGTACAAAGCCGATCATTATCGATATTAAAATTCTAAACCCATATTTTAAAAAGTGAATGTGCAAATGCCGTTCACTTTTTTTTTAACATCTCAAAAACCTTGATTTAAACCGTTTGTGAGATTTGCAGAAAACAGATAAACTTGTATTACAGAGAGTTAATCGAATTCGACAAAACGGGCTTTTATTTAACACTTCAAAAAGCCATTTGGTCAAAATATACACATAATTCTAATATTTTTTAATAATTTTCACAATTCGCTCATATTTAGCAATATAAAAAGGTTGAAAGATAATAAATGTATAATAAAATATCTTAATTGTAAATTTCATAATACAATATATTCATAAATATTTGCAATTTTCAAAATAATTGCTTTATTTTGATTTAGTATTCAATATGATATGAAATATTTAGTTTAAATAATTAAATATCATTTGTGTTACAAATTTAACATTTGAACCATTTCCAAAAATTAAAATAAATCAGACTTAAATAAAGGTGAATCACCTGAAAACAGAATAAAAGAAAAGATTTTATCGGGAAGATTTTTAAAAGAATAACATATCAAAATCAAATAAACCGAAAAAGCCGGCAAATACCCCAAAATTTGGAGAATAAAAATATAGATTTACCTTTGTGGTCGTTTTTCGAAAAACAATCACTGAAAAAACACATCATTAACCAAAATCAAATTATTGTTGCGTTTGTAAGTGCCGCGGGAAACTCCCGCACACCGAAAAAAAAGGAATCGAGGTTTTAAAAAAACTAAATCCCGGATTATTTCAACCGAAATCGGCCGGTAAAACAAGATAAATCGAAAATTCGGTGCAGTGTGAACGAAAATTATAAAGAATGAAACATTTTATTAAAATTTCAATTGTATTATTATTAAGCTGGATTTTATCACCGGAAGTCATTTATTCAGACTTCAAAGAAATAGGAAAAAAAGAAAAAACCGAAAATTCAAAAATAAACACTAAATTTGTCAGCAAATATCAATTTGAAATCGGTTACGAAGAAGCAATAAAATTTATAAAAAGAACGGAAGGTTTTGTCGGCGGTGCAATTTACGCCGATGTTTGCGGAATCAACACCATAGGCTACGGACATGTAGTATTACCTACGGATACGTTTACTGGACCGATAAGCCGGCAAATTGCCGACAGATTGGTGAGACAAGATTTCGACAAAGCAATCCGTGCAGTCGAAAACGAAACACACCTAACCGGATACAAAAAAATAGCCATGGCACATTTTGTATTTACACGGGGAATTGGAAATTTTGCAAAAAGCGTATTGAAAAAGAAGATTCTGAGTAATCAAGACATTCGAGAAGAATTGACACGATGGAGTTTTTACAGAAGCGTTAAAGGCGAACTTATCAAAAGCGAACACGCATATAATATACGTCTCTGGGAATTGGAAATGTACAACAGAGAATAGAGATTTTTTTTCATAATGATTGATTTAGTTGTCCCTGTCGGGTGGTGCCGACAGGGATTTTTTTTGTTTTATAAAGTCGAATGTTTTTTTAAATTTGTAAGAAATATAGAACAGAATAGAAAATTTTATCAATTTGTAACATAACAAGCTCATTTTCAAAAACTTTCTATACACCAAATTCTAACTACTAAATAAATTATCACATGAAAAAAATTGCAGTTATCGGCGCCGGCACCATGGGAAACGGCATTGCACACGTGTTTGCACAAAGCGGATTTGAAGTATCATTAATTGATGTGAACGATTCGGCATTGGAAAAAGCCGTTGCCACAATTAAGAAAAATTTGGACCGATTAATCTCCAAAGAAAAAATTACGGAGCAGGATAAAGACAACACCGTCAATCGAATGCAAACCTTTACCGATATTAAAAAAGGAATTGCCGAAGCCGATTTAATAATAGAAGCCGCCACCGAAAACAAAAAAATAAAATTGGATATTTTCCGCCAAATTGATGCTGATGCCAAGCCCGAAGCCATATTAGCCACCAACACCTCCTCAATCTCCATTACAGAAATTGCCGCCGTTACCAAACGTCCCGAAAAAGTTATCGGAATGCACTTTATGAATCCCGTTCCGGTAATGCAATTAGTCGAAATTATTCGCGGTTACAAAACCACCGATGAAGTTACTAAAACAATTATGGAAACTTCAAAAAAACTCGGGAAAACACCGGTCGAAGTGAACGATTATCCGGGATTTGTCGCCAATCGAATTTTGATGCCGATGATTAACGAAGCAATTATTACTTTAAACGAAGGAATTGCCGGCGTTGCCGAAATTGATACCGTGATGAAACTCGGCATGGCACACCCCATGGGGCCATTGCAATTAGCCGATTTTATCGGTCTCGATGTGTGCCTTTCGATTATGGACGTTTTGTATCATGGTCTGGGAAACGACAAATATTCGGCTTGTCCGCTTTTGAAAAATATGGTGGCTGCCGGAAATCTCGGCGTTAAATCGGGCGAAGGATTCTATAAATGGACCGCAGGAGGCAAAGATTTAATCGTTGCCGAACAATTTATATAATGGACAATTGACAAATATTTTTAGACCTTCAAGGTTAAATTTTCTTTATTAAGAAGAAACCTTGAAGGTTTTACCGATTAAAGTGTTCCATTGCCCATATTCAATACGAATCTATGACTGAATTTTTAATATTTGCTGCCGGTTTATCCATCGGATTTTTAATTGCATGGATTTTTTCCGATAAAAAAAATCGTGAGCAAAACCGTACTCAAATTCAACAACTCGAAAGTGAACTAAAACGCGAATCCGGAGAACGAATCAAAGCCGAATCGGAACTTTCGGCACTCAAAAAGTCGGACGAAATGCAACGGAAATCTTTTGAATCCATTGCCGGAAATGTGTTACAAAAAAACAGCGAACTTTTTTTGCAAATTGCCGGCGAATCGCTTAATAAATATACATCAGATGCGCGTAAAGATTTTAACTACAACAAAGAAGCCGTAGGTGAAATGCTGAAACCGCTGAAGGAAAGTTTGGACAAACACGAGGAATTGGTAAAAAATCTGAACGAAAACAGCAACAAAACCTTCGGCAGCCTGCGAACGTATCTCGAAGAGTTGAATAAAAGTCAGCAAAGTTTGGAAAAGGAAACCGGAGCCTTGGTTAATGCTTTGAAATCTCCAAAAGTACGCGGACGGTGGGGCGAGATAGGACTGAAACGAATCGTTGAATTTTCGGGCATGTCGGAATATTGCGATTTCGAAATGCAAGTCCACGTTTCGGGCGAAGATGGGCGAATGCGTCCGGATATGATTGTGAATTTGCCGGGCGGAAAACGCATTGCCGTGGACTCCAAAGTGCCGCTGAACTCCTTCTTGGAAATGCTCGAAACCGACAACGAAAAAGAAAAAGCAGAATTATCCGAAAATCATGCCAAAGCAGTAGCACGCCACATGCGAGAATTATCCGCCAAAAATTATTGGGCACAATTCGACGAAACAGTTGATTTTGTGGTTATGTACATCGAAGTTGAACCGGCTTTCGGAGCTGCACTCTCGGTTCAGAAAAATTTGTTGGCAGAAGCAGTATCGAATCGCATTGTTTTTGCAACGCCCACAACACTCATTGCCCTACTTCAAACCGTGGCATACAGCTGGAAGCAACAAACAGCGACTGAAAATGCCGTTAAAATTTGGAAATCGGGCAAAGATTTATTCGAACGTCTTGTTGTTTTTACCGATTATCTGCAAAAATTAGGAAATCAATTGGCATCTACCGTAAAAACCTATAATCAAGCCGTCGGTTCGTGGGAAAGCAGAGTGATGCCGGGCGTGAAGAAATTGGAAAGTCTCGGCAGCTCATCGGAGAAAAAATCACTGCCCGATTTAGAAAAAATTGATGTGATTCCGAGAGAATAAATAAAAATCACATCAAAAAAAAATCACTCATTTGGCTATCGCTCTAAACAAATTATCCTCTCGAAACACAAATTATAGAGAACATTGCTAAAAATTAACGACTCCTAAAAAATAATTCAACAGCATAAAATGAAAAAAAAAATTATACTCAGCTTATTCATTCTAATAAGCACTTTAGGGTTTTCGCAAACTGAAACTGAAAAAAAAATTTTAATAACCGAACAAAAGATTTCAAATTACAGTGATTCCATCGTACGTTTATCAGTTGTTTTAGAACAAAACAAACTTGAAAAACTAAGAGACGACTTACAAGCCTTCGGTCTTCCGGCACTGAAAACCAACGAAACTTTGATAAAACACAGTGCAATGTTTTTGAGTTACGATGAAAAACACGAACAAGCACGCTGGGTAGCACACATTATTCTTCCTGATATTAAGCATGGTGTGGTGAGCCGCACCAACGATTTTCGTGTCGACTCAAGCGTTTCAACCGGTTCAGCCGAAAAAGTTGATTATTGGGAAAGCGGCTACGACCGCGGACACTTAGCCCCTTCTGCAGATTTTCGTTGGTCAAAAATTGCTCTGAGCGAATCGTATTATTATTCAAATATGTCGCCTCAAAAGCCTGAATTTAATCAAGAAATATGGGCAGATTTGGAAAGTTTTATTCGCGAATATGCTGTCGATAAAAACCACCAAGTATATGTTGTAACAGGCGGAATTCTCAAAGACGAATTACCTCAAATTGGAAAAAACCAAGTGAGTATTCCCAAAAAATTTTTCAAAGTAATAATAGACCCAAGCAGCGATACGCAAGCCGGCATTGGCTTTATTATTCCCAACCAAAAATCGACTTATCCCGTAATAAATTTTGCCCTGAGTATCGACAGTGTTGAGAAAATTACCGGAATCAATTTTTTTGCTTCCTTACCCGATACTCTCGAAAACAAAATTGAATCTAAGTTCGATATAAAATTATGGCAAATAGGCTATGCCAACGGCAACACCAAACCTCTCACAAAAAACGAACTGCCATCGGGCACTATCAACACCATCGAAGCGAAAACGCATATCGATGAATCGGCAACCGTCTGCGGAACCGTTGTTTCAATTAAATATGTGCCAAAATCCGGAAATACATTTATTAATTTAGACCAAAATTTTCCAAATCAAATATTTTGGTGTACTATCTGGCAAAACAATCGCGTCAATTTCTCTTACGATCCTCAAAAATACCTCATCAATAAAAAAATATGTGTTACAGGAGAAATTAAACTAAAATACGGACAACCTTCGATGAGCATCAACAAAGAAGAACAAATATTAATTTTGGAGGAAGAACAAGAAAATTTAAACGATTAAACACGAATATTTTGATTCTAAAATAAATTGAATTACATTTGCACCAGATTAGAGAAAAGATGACAGGGGACAGATGTCCCCTGTTTTATTGTAAAAAAGTATGGAACAAACAAAATTAGAACTCGTTGTAAACGAGATACTCAACGGAGAACTCTCTGAAAAAGAATTATTTATTGTTGATATTACCATAAGTCCCAAAAATGAAATCAGCCTGATTATTGACAGTAATTTTGGGGTTGATATTTTGGATTGCTCAACCATAAGCCGCCATATTGAAAACACATTCGACCGCGACCAAGAAGATTACGAACTCACCGTAGGCTCGGCAGGATTGAGTACTCCTTTCAAAATTCAACGACAATACCAAAAATATCTGGGTAAAGAAATCAGCGTACTCACCCAAAAAGGCGAAAAAATAATTTGCACCCTTTCTGAAATTACCGAAAACGGAATATCAGCAGAAGAAACGAAAAAAATAAAAATCGAAAAAAGCTCTAAGAAACAAGAAATCAAAATAAATCACACGTGGAATTTCTCCGAAATAAAAGCAGCAATACCACATATTAATTTCAATCAAAAAAAATAAAAAAAAACAAATAAGCAGACAAAATGGAGAATGTAAATTTAATAGACACATTTGCCGACTTTAAAGAACATAAAAGTATCGATCGAGCAACAATGATGAGTGTTTTGGAAGATGTTTTCCGAAATTTACTCATCAAACAATTCGGAACCGATGAAAATTTTGACATCATAATCAATATCGATAAGGGCGATTTTGAAATATGGAGAAATCGCGAAGTTGTTGAAGACGGAGAAGTTGAAGACCCAAATCTTGAAATAGCCATCAGCGATGTCCGAAAAAAAGACACATCATACAGTGTGGGCGAAGAATTTGCCGATGAAGTAAAATTAGAACATTTTGGGCGTCGCTCGATATTAGCACTCCGTCAAAATCTCACCTCAAAGATATTAGAACTCGAAAAAGAAAATATTTTCAATAAATACAGTAAAAAAGTCGGCGAAATCATCTCAGGAGAAGTCTATCAGGTGTGGAAAAAAGAGATGCTCATCTTAGACGAGGAAGGCAATGAATTAGTGATTCCGAAACGCGAACAAATACCGGGCGATTTTTTCAGAAAAGGCGACCCCGTTCGGTCGGTAGTCAAACGTGTTGAAATGAAAAACAACACCCCTTCCATTATTTTATCGCGAACATCACCTGAGTTTCTCGAACGCCTCTTTGAATTAGAAGTCCCCGAAATTTTCGACGGACTGATTACCATAAAAAAAATTGTCCGCTCTGCCGGAGAACGAGCCAAGGTAGCAGTTGAATCTTACGATGAACGCATCGACCCCGTTGGTGCCTGCGTTGGAATGAAAGGAGCACGCATACATGGCATTGTTCGCGAACTACGAAACGAAAATATCGATGTTATCAACTATTCCGCAAATACAAAACTCTTCATTTCGAGAGCACTCAGCCCTGCAAAAGTAAACAGTGTTAAAATTGATGAAGAGAAAAAGAAAGCCGATGTATATTTGGACCCGGAAGAAGTCTCAAAAGCCATTGGGAAAGGCGGATTGAACATCAAACTGGCAAGCCAACTCACGGGATACGAAATAGACGTTTACCGCGATATTGAAGAGGTAGAAGAAGAGGAAGATGTAGATATTATGGAATTTTCGGACGAAATTGATGCGTGGGTATTGGAACAATTTAAAAATATTGGTTGCGACACGGCAAAAAGTGTTTTAGATATTCCTGTAGAAGAACTCGTTCGCAGAACAGATCTCGAAACAGAAACAGTGGAAGAAGTAATCCGAATTTTAAAATCCGAATTTGAATCATAAATAAAGCAAAGGCACAATATCAACACAAAAGAACGAAAAATCTCAATTTATTTTTAAACCGATTAAAAAAGTATTAATATTGTGCGGCTTTTAACACCAAGTTATTAAGGCTGACAAGAATTTTAAAATATGGCAGTTACAAACGCAAAAAGACTCAGTCAAGTCGCAAGAGAACTCAATGTTGGTATTTCAACAATTGTTGAATATCTGCATAAAAAGGGCTTTGAAATCGATTCATCGCCCAATTCAAAAATAGAATCCGAACAATACGATATATTGTTAACCGCTTTCCGTTCCGATAAATCGGCAAAAATGGAATCTGAAAAAATCAGTCGTCGTAAAATCAGTATTCGCGAAAATTATCAATCCGAAAATGAAAAAATTCATAAAAATGAAAATATTTCACTTTTGGAAAGCTCGGCAAGCAAAGAAAAAGAAATACATGTAAAAGAAAAAAATACAGAGCCTAAAATTGAAGAAAAAGCCGAAATCCTGAAAGATATCGAAGAAATTCCTGTTAAAATAGAAGGACCAAAAATTATCGGGAAAATTAATTTGAATGAGACAAAAAAAATAGATGTTCCAATTCAAGAACAAGAAAATCCGATTAAAGAAGAAATTGTAATACACGAGACACTCCCGGAAATTGTTGAAGAAATTACACTAAAAGAAATCGGTATCATTTCAGAAGAAATTTCAACAAAGCACCCCGAAGAACACATCGAAACAGCTGAAAAGCCGAAAAAATTACAGACGGAAACTCCAATAAAGAAAATTGCTGTTGAAGAAGAAGAAAAGGAATTGAAAATTTTAGGGAAAATAGACCTAAATTTGCTCAATCAACGAACCCGTCCCGAAAAGAAGACGCGCCGCGAAAGAGAAAATGAACGCATTGAAAGAGAAAAGCAAAAAAACGAGAAACTAAAAGAATCGACCGAAAAAACGGCTGAAGTCGAAATTTCAACAAAAAAACCGATTTTAAAAGTTGGCGAAGAAGATTTTATCGAAACAAAATTTACCCAACTAAGCGGTCCTACTGTCGTTGGAAAAATTGAGCTCAAAGAAGAAAAAATTTCCGATGATAAAAAGAAGAAACGAAAAAAACGCAAACGTAAACGAATCAACAAACCTGTTGACCCGGAAGCGGTAACGGCACACGAAAAAGGCACTTTTACCCTCGAAAAGAAAAAGAAAACAGCCCCGAAGAAAAAAACATTAAAACTTGAAGTTGATGATAAAGAAGTCCAAAATCAAGTAAAAGAAACCTTAGCCAAATTAACGGCAAAAAAGAAAAAATCCACCATTAAATACCGACGCGATAAACGCGATGAAATTCGCGAAAAACATCGGGAAGAAAATGAACAACGACAAATAGAGGAAAAAATACTGAAAGTTACCGAATTTGTATCGGCAAACGAACTGGCTTCGTTGATGAATATTCCTGTCAACCAGGTGATATCAACATGTTTTGATTTAGGAAAAATCGTTCAAATAAATCAACGGCTAGATGCAGAAACTATTGCCATCGTAGCCGAAGAAAATGGATTTCAGGTAAATTTTGTATCAGTAACAGCGCAGGAAAGCATTCAGGACGAAGAAGAAGACGACCAAGCAGAACAAATTTCGCGTCCGCCCATTGTAACGGTTATGGGGCATGTGGATCACGGAAAAACTTCACTCTTGGATTACATCAGAAATACGAATGTTATTGCAGGTGAAGCCGGCGGAATCACCCAACATATCGGAGCATACAGTGTCGAATTGAAAGGCGGACAAAAAATCACATTCTTAGACACTCCGGGGCATGAAGCTTTTACCGCCATGAGAGCCCGCGGAGCACAAGTTACAGACATCGCCATTATTGTAATATCTGCCGACGACAGCATCATGCCTCAAACCATTGAAGCTATAAATCATGCTCAGGCTGCTGGAGTTCCGATAATATTTGCGATTAATAAAATAGATAAAACTGGAGCAAATCCTGAACGTATCAAACAAGAACTTGCCGCCATGAATCTTTTAGTTGAAGATTGGGGAGGGAAATATCAATCAAAAGATATATCCGCAAAACAAGGTTTGAACGTGGACGCTTTATTAGACGAAATTTTGCTTGCCGCCGAAATGCTTGAACTCACAGCAAATCCCAAACGACGGGCAAAAGGTTCGGTTATCGAATCTTCTTTGGATAAAGGACGGGGTTACATTGCAACAGTATTAGTACAAACAGGAACAATGAAAACGGGCGATATTGTTTTGGCAGGTTCATATTCGGGCAAAATAAAAGCGATGTTCAACGAGCGAAATCAAAAAATTGATGTTGCAAGTCCTTCGGAACCGGCAATGATACTTGGTTTGGATGGAGCACCGCAAGCCGGCGACAATTTTGTGGTTCTGCAAAACGAACGCGAAGCACGCGAATTAGCAGCTAAATACGGACGAATCAAACGAGAACAAGCTTTACGAGCTCAAAAGCATATCACACTCGATGAAATCGGAAGACGATTAAAAATCGGTAATTTCCAACAACTCAATGTTATTGTCAAAGGCGATGTGGACGGCTCGATAGAAGCTCTTGCAGATTCACTGTTGAAATTATCAACCGAAGAAATTCAGATCAACGTCATTCATCAAGCCGTAGGCCAAATTTCCGAAGCCGATATTATGCTTGCCGCAGCTTCCGATGCAGTAATTATCGGATTCCAAGTACGCCCCGCTTCGAATGCACGAAAATTAGCCGAAAAAGAAGAAATCGAAATCCGACTCTATTCAGTTATCTACGATGCAATAGAAGACCTCAAAGATGCCATGGAAGGCATGTTGTCTCCTGAAATGAAGGAAGAGATAACCGCAACTGTCGAAGTTCGAGAGGTCTTTAAAATTACAAAAGTGGGCAAAGTTGCAGGCTGTTATGTTTTAGACGGAAAAATTACCCGCGATTCAAAAGTCCGCTTAATTCGAGACGGAATTGTTGTTTACGATGGCAATTTGGGTTCGTTACGCCGATTTAAAGACGATGTAAAAGAAATTGGTAAAGGTTTTGAATGCGGTTTAAATATCGACAAATTCAACGATATAAAAGAAGGTGATATTATTGAAGCATACAATATTGTGGAAGTTGCCAAAAAACTTCGTTAATCAATTATCATTGATTTCGAAATAAAAAAACCGAGAGATTCTCGGTTTTTTTATTGAGTTATTTCAAATTAAGCTTTTATATCATGGGAAAAAGGTAAAATAACAAAGCAAACAAGTTAATAACTTGCCTGCGGTGTTTTTAATAATACAATGGCATTATTGATTTTTACCAACAAAAGATAATATTCCGACGGCACATGTTTTTTTCTTTTCACCTTCATCTTTAAAACGAATTGAAACATAGTACATACCGGATTTTTTACAAATAAAATCAAACGAATCACGTTCTTTTGTAGAACCATAAGGAGCCGTAGCCTCAGGATGTTGACTGTCGTAGAGGGTTAATAATACATCTTGGTTTCCCTCCGGAGTACACAAATTGAACCGATAACGTGTTCCTTTATTCAAAACAACCGTCCATTTAGTCCCGGACATTTCGTCAGGATGAGATTTTTTCAATTTTGTATTGAAATCTCTCAAATAAATCGCATCTTTTGTGTTTGTAGCACAATCATAAACCATTTGTTGCTTACATTGAGCAATGGCTTCAATGTGGTTAAAAAGCACAAAAAATAGAACCGGAAATAATATTACTGTTATCTTCTTCATTTTATGCAGAAATTAATTTGTTACGTATTTTTTCAACTAATTTAGATATTTCTTCGAGTTGTTCATCACTCATTTCAACAACTGTGTATTCATCTTGCACAATAACATAGACACCTTTTTCATCGAGTTGCGATTTTGATTCGCCTACCTGAATGGTAATTTTTACATTATCGTAAAGTTCTTTTAATTCGGCAAAAGAGGCAATAATTTCGGGAAAATGAGGCTTTTTTTCAAAAAATTTCAATACCAAAATAAGGTCATTTAAAATATTTTTTTGTTCGCCGATTCTATCCCTAAATTCTTTATTATCGGCTTGTTTATTCACTTGACAGGCAAGATACAATCCTTCGAGCCACACACCGGTAACCATCAAAGCACTTAAATCGCTGCGTTGGGTTTTCCGCAAGTGTTCGTCCATCCGATTGTAGCTGTTTACCGAAAGAAACATCAAAGAATCTAAATCTTCATTATTGGTTGCCAAACGTTTCAAGGTTTGGAAATCAAAAAATTGATCTACATCTAAATCGTCCGACAGGCGACGTATTACGGTTAAATATTCAACAATTGAATTTGTTCTTTGATAGACGTTCAAATATCCTAAATCAGAACTGAGCATGCCTAAGCCGAGTGCTTTTTTATAATTTGAGTCAAATTCAGAAGCAACTTCTGTTGGAATTAAATATTTATTTGAATACGCAACTTTAAGGTCTTCAATAAGTGCTGCGGTTTCGATAGGCGATGAAAAACTTTCAATAATTTTATTGATAGCTTCCGGGTCAACAATAGGTCCGTCTTCGGTTCCGATATTTTCAGGTGGCTTATTCGAATCACCGCCACTATTGCATGAAACGGTTATGATAAACGAAATTAACAGCAGTAGTAAGATTTTTTTATTCATATTCAGCGTTGATTAATATTTTGAACTAATGTTCAAAGATATTAAAAATATTTTTTAGTAAAAAAATTAATCGTCGTTTTTCTCTTCTTCCGGTTCTTCGGCACTTTTAACTTTAACTTCCTGAATTGCTTTAATTTTCTTTTTCTTTCGTTTTTTCAAGCTTGTCGAAATATTATCAAACATATCAATAATCTTTTTCAAATGCTCATAATACAAAGGGATATACAAGGAAATAGACATGAACCAAATAACGGTAATATTAAACCAAAAAGTTTCATAAAATTGACCTAAAAAATATTTTTTGGGGGCAAAAAAATGGGTTCTGAAACCAATAAAATCAGAATCGTCGGGGTCTAAAAATATTGGCTCATCTTGCTGGATTAACTTGTCTTTGTAACGTAAAATTTTATTTTTTTCATATACATTTCGTACAATATCATCTAAATTTTCGTTATGATAATCTTTTCTGCGTTGATTAAAGGATCCTGCTTCATTGTTATTCTGCCAGTCCTTCATTTTTTCTTTTTTTGTATCGGCTTTGGCAAAGACGACCGAATAAAATTCGTCCCAAATTTTAATATATTCCCTAACTTCTTCATTTGCTTCAGAATCGAATTTCTGCGGATTCATCAATTTAAAAACATCTGGCGGAACAAGAATATGTGTATCGTCATCGACAGTTGATATTAATTTTCGGTTGATGAGTTCATTTTTCACTTTAATAATTCGTGTATTTTCTTTACTCATTTCGTTTTTGAGTAACGCAAACTCAATGTTCATTTCTTTTCTGATGGAATCTTTATTGGCTCCTTTTTCATTTATTTCTTCTTGCAGAATTTCTATTGCATCAAGACTTTCGATGAGTTGTGGCAAAAAATAGGTTTGTTTAAATCCGGCGATACTTTTCAAACGATCTACTTCAAAATAGACTTCTTCAAATTCATTGTGTTTAAATTGATGCACCATCAAGGCTTCATAAGCCCAGCGTGAAGCCATAAATTCTGCAACCAAGGGCACTTTATCCACACTGCCTATCATGCGGTTGAGTTTATCGAAACTGAACATCGCTCCTCCGAGTGCCATTTGAGGTATGAGTAACAAAGGAATAAGTATGTAGATGGTAACTGCTGAATTGAATGTTGCCGATATATTTAAGCCCATCATGTTGGCAAAGACAAAGGTGGTAAACAAAAACAACCAATATTCGAATATCATGCCGCGAATGCCGAGTATCGAATTTCCGATGAGCACATAAAGAATTGCTTGAACTGCGGATATAAAAACGAGGATTGATATTTTAGACATTAAATATGACGAACGACTTAAATTCAGAAATTTTTCACGTTTTAATATTTTTCTGTCTCTGTAAATTTCTTCCGCACTGACTGTTAAACCCAAAAACAATGCAACGACAATACTCATAAAAATATAGGGTGGTATATTTTTATTGTCGTAAAAAATGTAGATATTCGATGCGGGGTCGGCAATATAGCGAATCAAAAAAGCTAATATAAATCCTAAGAGAGGCGATTCTATCAGATTGAGAACTAAATATTGTCGATTGCTAATTTTTGACAGAACATCGCGAATCGTGAATATTTTTAATTGTCGAAACCACCCCGGAATGTTTAATGTTGATATTGGGTTGTCGGAATTTTTTTCTACCTCTTCGAGAATTTCTTTTGTTTTAAAGTGATTTTCCCATTGAGGTGGTGTAATTTTTCGCTGTTCGGTATATTGTCCAAATTCATCAACAACTTTGGCTTCTACGATATTAAATATCAACTCGGGGGTTACATTGCCGCATGTTGGACATTCGCCCACTTCGCTGTTTATTTGGTTGTCAATGGTTTTGAAATAGACGATGGCTTCTACCGGATTTCCGTAATAAATAAGGTATCCGCCGTTATCGAGTATCATCATTCGGTCGAACATTTTGTAAATATCCGATGCCGGTTGATGGATTACGACAAATATCAATTTCCCCTTCAAAGTTAATTCGGAGAGTAGCTCCATGACATTTTCGGAATCGCGCGATGAAAGCCCCGATGTTGGTTCATCAACAAAAAGAATAGAGGGTTCGCGTATCAATTCCAAAGCAATATTAAGGCGTTTTCGTTGTCCGCCGCTTATCATTTTGTTCATGGCGTTACCTACTTTTAGGTCTTTTCGGTCGAAAAGTCCTAAATCTTTGAGTGTTTTATTGACAACGGCAACGAGTTCTTCTTCATTTTTTTCTTTAAAACAGAGTTTGGCGTTGTAATATAAGTTTTGAAAAACTGTGAGTTCTTCTATTAACAAATCGTCTTGCGGAATATAACCAATAACGCCTTCGAGGCGCTCGTGTTGGCGATGCAAATCGATTCCGTTGATAAGCACTTCACCCGATGAAGGTGCCGTAATACCGGACAGGGCATTGAGCATGGTGGTTTTACCGGAACCGCTTGCTCCCATAATTCCGACTAATTTTCCGTGATTGACCGAAAAATTGATATTGCGTAAGCCGATGTCGCCGGTTTGGAATGTAAATTGCAGGTCTTTTACTTCAAAGGAAAGTTTGGAGATTTTTAAATCTGCCATGTAATTGGCTACAACATCGCTGTAATAAACGGGTCTTCCTTTGGGTAGTTTTATGGTACTTCCGGGTGCGAAAAGATAAATCCGATTGTTGTAAATGGTCAATCCGTTCAAAAAAACGTCTTGTTTGCCTGTATATTTCAAGAAAAAAAGTTCTGCACTTTTTACTTGCAAAATGACAATATTTCCGTGAAGCGACTCTGTTTTAATGTGTTTGGCGTGCAAGCCTCGGTCGTTGCTGTCGTTGATTACCAAAAGAGTTTCCCTGTCGAGTTCTCGCATGATGTCTTGCATGACAAAGGTCTCGATATCAACAAATTCCGATTTTGTGATGTTAAATACTTCGGCTACCGTGTTGATAATCTCCATTCGCAATTTGGAGAATTTTTTATCAACATTAATGAGTTCGTACAAACGAGCCAAAACAATCACTTTTTGCTTTTGGCTAAGTGTTTTATTGATCTTTTTGCATATTCCCAGAACGCGAACCGAATCAATAACGCTGGTTCTTTTGGCATCTGAATCGCGTACCTGCGATTTTCGTTTTAGGGTTCGTTCTTCGGCTGCGGCTTTTTTTGTGAATAAATCCATATATTCCTCAACAGCATCTTCACTGAGCTGCGATCGAAGAAAAGTTTCGACATATTTAACTTCGTTTTTTTCAACGCCTTCATCTTGTTTTGCAATGATTGCAAACAATTGCATTAAGGCTTTTAATATTTCTTCACTCATGGGTTATCTTATTTCAAAAGACCACAGAAAATACACGGCGGGAGTTTTGATTTTCAAAACTAATCAATAGAATAACTGACTTGTTCGAAGGGAACTTCAACGATGTCGGCATATTCTTCACCGGCCTCTTCCATATCTTCATCGTCATCGGGAAAATGCCATCGAACCAGAACATCGGCTCCGTCTTGGTGCATATCTTCGAGTTTGAGAAGAATATCAAGTAATAATTTTGAGGAAGCGGTATTGAAATACTCGAGTTTGAAATTGAAAATTGTTTTTTTCAATGGTTTCTGGGCATATTCATCGAGCCATTCGAGAATGGGATCGTAGAATGCGACAACATCTTCGGGAAGCGAACGTCCGGAAATTTCAAAAAGAGGGTTTTCTGCCGTGGCGTCTAATATTACTTTTGGCGTATCATCAGAGCCGGGAATTTTTATTGCTTGCATATTGTTGATTTAATTAGCTGATTCTGGAAATGGTTGAAGTTAGAACAAAGAAAGAATTGGACTCATCGATATCGAGAAATGAAAATATCAATTTTTCGCCTGTTTTGCGAACGATGTCGATAAATCCGAGCCCAGCTCCGCCTTTTTCTGACAGCCGCCCCTCTCGCATTTGTTGTTTATATAAATTTTTGAGACCTTCTTTGTCAAGACTGTTGATATTTTCGAGCATTTTTTTTAGTTCAGCCACCTTATCATTTCTGATAATGTTTCCTGTGGTTACATTATATTCATGTTCACCTTTGCTGACCATAAAAATACCGCGCCCGTCTTTTGAGGTAACAACACTATGTCTATTTTCGGCATGTTTGCTTATATTTTGCAAACATTCAACCATGACATGGAAAACTTTCTTCTGAACCGTGTTCGAGTCATCGTCCAATGCCATATTGTTCTCGGTCAATGATGTAAAAGCTTTGGTAATTTGGTGTGTGATTTCTCCTTCGTAAGCCAAATTAATCCGATTTTTTTTCATCTTGACATAAAAATCATAGACAAAGTCTAAAGATGATTGTTTATCGTTTGTTTCTGTCATAACTCAACGTTTTGTATATCTTTACTAAAACTCAATTCCTATTAATAGAATATCATCAATTTGTTTGTATTTTCCTTTCCAATTCAATAAATCACTCTCAAAATATTCTTGATATTCGGGCATGCTCAGCTCATTTTTTTCGGCGATTATGTCTCGTATTCTTTTAGCTTGATATTTCCGACCGTCTTCGCCTCCGATTTGGTCGGGTAAACCGTCCGAAAATATAAAAATTTTATCACCTGTTTCAATTTTTATGGCATAATTTACGAAATCGTCTTCTTTTTTCCCTCTTTTTACCGGAATTCCTCCAACTGCTTTTGGATCTCCCTTATATTGTGTAATTTCATTTCCTCTGCAAAAATACATCGGTCGATGAGCTCCGGCATAATGAATTTCTTTTGCACGAGAATTTATTTTACACAAAGCAATATCCATGCCATCTCTTGCATTTGCTTCGGGTGTATCTTGTTTTAAAGTTTTTCGCACTTGTTCGTGGAGTTTATCCAATATTTGTCCTGCATTGAGCGTGTTGTCGTGGTCCACAATGTTGTTGAGAATAAAGTATCCGATAAACGATAACAAGGCTCCCGGAACACCATGACCTGTGCAATCGACGGCTGCAATATACACAAAATCTCCGTTTTCAAAAAACCATGGAAAATCACCGCTGACGACATCTCGTGGTTTATACATGACAAACGACTTGGGTAAAAACCTCATTATTAAATCGTTATCCGGAATTATTGCCGTTTGAATTCTTTGGGCATAATTGATACTTTCTGTGATACTTTTATTTTTTTCTTCAATTTCGGTTTCAATTCTTTTTCGTTCCGTGATGTCGTGTGCTACAAACAAAACAGTTTCCATTTCCCGTTGTTTGTTGTATTCCGGAATGGCATTTAAGTGAATAATCCGTTCGCTTTCATCAGTTTTGAACAGAGTTTCTGCATCAAATTTTTTGCCTGATTCCAAAACTGTTGTTAAAACGTTTCGAAAAATTTCTTTAATTTGATTGTTAATATTGATTTCGTCAATCCCTTTTTTGATAACTTGTATGGGTGTAACGCCCATATAATCGGATATCATGGGGTTAGCATAATAGAATTTTCCATCGGGGGCAATACGAATGATTAAATCGGGAGAATTTTCCGACAGGGCTTGCATTTCCCCGCTCATACGTTGTGCTTTTTCGGCAACTTTCCGAACGGTTATATCTCGGGTATTGAAAAGAATTCCGCTGATTGCAGAATTGTTTAGAAGATTTCGCCCTGTTGTTTCAAGCCACAGTTGTTCTTTATTTTTATTTTGATAGTGATATTCAAAAGTTCGGGGCACGTGTGGTTCTCTGAGTAACTGATTAAATGCGTCTTGCAAAATCGATTCGCCTCGGTCGAATCTGTTTTTTCCTATCATTTCATCGGTGTCAAAACCAAGTATGCTTTTCACCGAAGGGCTGACATATTTAACAATCCCATCGGAATCGTAAATGGTAATAACTTCCGATGCGTTTTGGAGTAGTGCAAAGAGGCGATTTTGTCCTTTTTCGACTTCGGCAATTTGCGAAGCTAATTCCCGGTTCGAGTTTTCGAGCTCTTTTTGTGTTCGTTGCATTTGCTCGGCATTTCGTCGTAAATCGTCTTCATTTTTTTGAAGTCTTTTGGTCAATTCTTGTGATTCTCGCAAAAGATTTTCGGTCTGTGTATTAACTTTGAGAGTGTAGAGTGTTTGGGCGATAATTTCACCTAATTCTCGGATTAAAGCAATAACGGGCGGGTCTAAATCGTGGTCGAGTGATGCAAATTCGACCACACCTTGTAATTTTTCATCGCTGATAAGAGGTACGAGTAAAATTGTTTTAGGTTTTTTTGTTCCTAATATTCCGGAACTGATGCTCATGTATTCGTCCGGAATTTCGCGACGATAAATAAAATCTTTCTCGTATGCAGCTTGTCCCACCAATCCTTGTCCGATTCGGAATTCTTGATTTACGTATTTTTTTCGATTATAGGCATATGAAGCAATGTTGATTAATTTTTTTTCTGTATCATCGTAAATATAAAAAGCCCCTTGTATTGTATTTGTATAATTGATAAGGCTGACCAATGTTTCGTAAGCCAATATTTCGATATTCGTATGGTGACTTAATACATCTCGAATGATTTCTTTTCCTCGTGCAATCCAGTTTTGTTCGTTTTCTTTTTGATAATTTGCCACTAAGTTGTCTCGCATCAGAAGTAAAGAATTTCCGATAGTATCGTCGGCGGAAATAATTGTCGGAAGTGATGAAAAATCGCCTTTGCCAATATTTTTAGCAAATTCTGTATTTTTATTAATAAGTTGGTCTTTTTGCGAGATGTCTTCAAGCAGATTTTTAATTTTTTCTTTGTAGTTGCGAGTTATCCTATGGGCAATGAATCCAAATAGTAACGGTAATATGTCGATAAGAAATAATTCCGGATTATTAAAATGCAGATTCAGGATATCGTTGAATCGCTGTGATAAATCTTTAATAAAGATTTCGTAGGTCCAAACAGTCAGTGTGAGTAGCAAACCAAAGAAAGCCCACGCAAGGATATATTTCCGTGCATAGTTTGTATTTTTTCGATTTGGATTGAATACTTTCATTAATGCTGTTTCTGAATTGACCGTATTTTTTGTTTGGTGATATTGAGATTTAGTTGTGAATTTTGGTTGAAAATGATTTTCAAATTTACATTTTTTCAAACTATAACAAATTTTTAAGATATTTTTAAATTTTGTAACCATGTATAATATTTTTTATCTGCCGGAGATTCAAATCTTTTCATCAATGCGGCATTATAATCTTTTTTGGCTTGAATTTCTTTTTTCAGTAAATTTGTTTGTTTACTGATTTCATTGAAATTATTCACTAATTCCTGATTGGTTTTATTCAATTCTTCTCTTGAAATATCGCCCGATTTTTTATTCGTTATGAGTTCTGTAATATCTATGGCTAAATATATGATTTTAAAGATAATGCCGTCTTTGTCTTCAATTGGAGTGTAGGCTTCCGAAAGCCACAGTTCTTGAGCGTTTTCGGTCATTCTCTGAGAAATGCCATGAAATGGAATTCCCAAATGCAAATTGCTCCACTGCTGCTCGAAAGCGGGCAAATGGTCTTTGGGGATAAAGTCTCGAACATTTTGTGTGTTTAACGAGTCGAAACCTATTTTGTAAGTTGATAAAAATTTGATATTTGCATTTATAATACTTCCTCGTGTCGAATATTCGGCTTTGAGCAAGCTATTGTCGATTGCTGTTTGAAGTGAGCTAATTTCGACATCTTGATTTTGAACCTGTTCTTGTTTGTGATGAAGCTCGGCTGATTGTTGTTTAATCGTATTTTCGTGGGTCGAAATCAAAATAGTTTTTCCGAGGGTTTCGTTGAGCAGGTTTTGATTACGTTCTTCGAGTTCTTCTTGATGTGTTACGTCATTACCTAAATACAGGATTCTCACAACGTTTCCACTCTCATTTTTTATGGGTGAATATTGAGATAAAAACCATAAAATATTTTTATTTTTTGATAGTTGTCTATGTTCTAATCCGGAAGTTTGGTCTGCAATAAGTTTTTGCCAAATTTCTCTGAATGAGGCAACTTCTTCAGCCCGAAAAAAATCGAAAACTTTTTTATGTTTTAATTCCTCAAAATGATATTCCATTTTTGATAAATACAACCTATTCATCGAAATAATGCTGCCATCGGTTAAAAATTCGGCTTTTAGCAGGGTTTGATCAACAGCAGAAAGAATGCTGTTCATTTCGGCTTCTTTTTGTTGTGCTTCTTCTTGTGTTGAACGCATTTCCCGAATACTTTTCTGCATTTCGGCATCACGCATTGCAAGTTCTTCGGATTTTTTCTGAGATTCTTTCAATAATTCCGAAGTTCGTGTACCAATTCGCGAGTTTGCTAGGGTTGAAGTAATATTTTGCCCGATATTTTCAATAAATTCAACTTCGTATTGCTTGATTTCAAAAAATGATGCAATTTCGATAACCCCCATGAGTTCGGTTTCAGTTTTCAAAGGGAAAATTAATAGACTTTTAGGAATAGCATCTCCAAGCCCCGATTCGATTTCCATATAATCGGGCGGAATATTTGTTAAATAAACTAAATTTCGTTCTACGGCACACATTCCTATCAAACCTTCTCCGAGTGCTATTCTTTTTGTCAGGAATTTTTTTCGGTCGTAGGCAAATGCCGATTTTAATTCCAAGAACGGCTCCTGCAAATCATTATCGTTGTATATAAATAAACCGCCTTGGGCTGCATTTAGAAATAAAACTAAATTTTTAATAATATCATCTGCCAATTCGTTAAAATCTGAAGCATGGCTGCGAAGTATTTCATTAAATTTTGTTTGCCCTTCTAATGACCACTGCCTTATTTTTTCTTCAGAAATTCGGGTTTGCTCTTCTATTTTTTTCTTGTTTAAATTCCGACGCAAAGCCACTAAAGCAATGTCGAGCTTGTTCGTTTTGTTATATTGGTCTAAACGTGTTAAAAAATTATCATTTTCAAGATTTTGAACATACTGCGTTATATCCAATATTTTGAATTTCAACTGATTGGCAGTTTCATAAAGCTGTTTCAATTCATCTTCCTGCGAGTAGGCTAAATCCATATTCTCTACTTCGCCGTTGATAATCTTGTGTGTTGCTGTTTCAACAGTTTTTATGTTTTTTAGTACTCTATTTTTTACAATTTTATAGATACGAAAAGAAACAAACCCAATTAATAAAATTATCAGTAAAATACTTAGACTTTGATATAAAATTAATTTTGATTTTTTTGTTTCTATTAACTGACTCAATTTTTCGTTTTCAGTACGATACTCGATTATCAGTTTTTGAATTTCGGATTGAGCTTCGGCTATTTTCGGATTATAAACAACCGTTGTTTTGAAATGTTCTATTCTGTTGCCGTTGATAATTGTATCGAAAGGAGTTTTAATGTTGTTGTATAGAGGTTCTCCGATAATGGTGCTCTTTTTTTCCTTAAATTTCTCCCAAATTTTTTGAATATTTTCAAGTTCTGCTATCATCGAATTATCAGCTTTCGGAAGATTCGATACTTTTATAAAATCGGGAGGTATTCCTCCTTCAACGATGCAAATGGTTGATAAATCGATGATACGAACCGAATAATCAATTTCATCGAATTGGGGATTTGGGGTATCGATAAGGCGTAAATTGTAGGAAATGTTTTGAATTTCGGTAATATTCCTTTGAATTACTTTATTTTTATCGTCTTCGATTTGTATTCTGCCGGACAAGGTGAAGAAAAAAAATAAAGACAGCAAACTGCCGGCAAATCCGGACGCAAGAAGCATCAACAAATGAAATTTTATGGTTTGCTTTGGGAATTTCATAGAAGCCGAACAAAAATATAAATTATATTTCTTTAACTTCCAAAGATAAAAAACTTTTTGAATTTGATTTCACAATGTCATGTTTATTTGATATTTTTAAAAATATCTTTTTTTTTTACTATGAATTAAGAATTTGAAACTCTGAAAATGAATTTATTACCGAACAATTCCGACCGAATCGAGCGGAATTTTGGGAGTAAACTCAACATTACTTTTATTTAATGCTCTGTCCACAATAAAAAATTCGTACACCACCGTGTCGAATTGCAATCCGGTAGAATAATAAGGATATGTGATGTCGATACTGATTGAGGCTTTGAGAGTTTTATTTTGTCCAATCGGAACAAAGTAGGGTATTCTGTAAAAAGGCGGAGCCAAGGTATCGGAAATCTCGATTGGAAATCCGTTTTCGATGTGAAATCTCGTTGAAAAATAATTGTTATTCCACAGCGAATCTCGAAAGAAGTATTTTATTTCTGTCTCCTCGGGTTTCAAGCCGAGATCGCCGTCTCCGTCTATAACATTAAAAACAATCTTAACTAATTTTACCGTATCGTAAGTACTTCCTACTTTTTCCAAGGTGTCTTTCAATATCACCTTATCGAAAGTAATTGCCGGAATATTTGAGTATTCTTGTGGTTTAGTGCATGTTAAAAGACTGAATGCGACTATAAAAAATATCAACAAAATTGTTTGTGCCGATTTTTCTCTCTTCATACGAAAATGATTTGAAAAATTGAGAATTTGAATATGGAATATCGTTTTCATTTCATTTTTAATCAATTATCAATTATTTTTTTCTGATAAATATTTGCATGGGCGCTCCTTTGAAATCGAAATGTTCGCGGATTCTGTTTTCCAGAAAGCGTTTGTAGGGTTCTCGAACGTATTGCGGCAAATTACAGAAAAAAGCAAATGCCGGTGCGTGTGTTGGCAATTGGGTTACATATTTAATTTTCACGAGTTTCCCTTTGCTTGCCGGCGGCGGATTGTTTTCGATATCTTCAAGCAAAATGGTATTCAATTTTGAAGTCGGAATTTTACGCGTTCGGTTTGCAAAGACTTGAACGGCTTCTTCAATCACGTTATAGATTCTTTGTTTGGTCAAAGCCGAAATGAACAAAATCGGAATATCGGTAAAAGGTGCAATTTGGCGTTCAATTTCTTTGGTAAATTCTTTCATGGTGTTGGTTTCTTTTTCCACCAAATCCCATTTATTGATAAGCAGTACGATTCCTTTTTGATTTTTTTGTATCAAACTGAAAATGTTCATGTCCTGCGATTCGATTCCTCGTTCGGCATCAATCATCAGCAGACAAACGTCGGATTCTTCGATGGCACGCACGGAGCGCATTACAGAGAAAAATTCGATATTTTCATCGACTTTCGATTTTTTTCGCAAACCGGCTGTATCGGTAAAAATGAAATCGTGCCCGAATTTTTGGTATCTTACATGAACAGCATCGCGCGTGGTTCCGGAAATTGGTGTTACGATATTTCTATTTTCACCCAAAAGTGCATTTATCAAAGATGATTTGCCGACATTCGGGCGACCGACAACCGTAAATCGCGGAAGATGTTCGGTTTCGTCAATTAATTTTTCATCGGAAGGAAACGCTTCAACCACTTTATCAAGCAAATCGCCGGTGCCTGAGCCGTTTACAGCCGAAATATCATACGGATCGCCCAAACCGAGAGAATAAAATTCGCTGCTGTAATAATGTTTATCGGGGGTATCGACTTTATTTGAACACAGAAAAACCGGTTTTTTAATTTTTCTCAAAATGGCGGCAACAGCATCGTCCAAATCGGTAACGCCCGAAAGAATATCAACTACAAACAAAATCACGTCGGCTTCATCTATTGCAAGCAACACTTGTTTTCGGATTTCGTCTTCAAAAATATCGTCAGAACCTTTCACGTAACCTCCTGTGTCGATAACCGAAAATTCAACGCCGTTCCATTCCGATTTGCCGTAATGACGGTCGCGTGTTACGCCGCTTTCTTCGTGTACGATGGCTTTTCTCTGTTCAATTAATCGGTTAAAAAGTGTCGATTTTCCTACGTTCGGACGACCGACTATGGCTAAAATATTACTCATTTTTTTTCAAAATTGATAATGGACAATTAAAAATGGACAGTTGATAATGGATAATAGACAATTGATAATTTAAACCATGATTTTGTTATTATAGTATTCGTTCCGTTTTCTTCTATCTTGTGTCTTGATACTTGTGTCTAAATAATTCCTAATTCGTTCCTAATTTCATCTATTTCTTCAATAATTTTGAAGGTTCTTAGAATTAAATCTGTTTTTTCGTTTAAAAGTTCTTTTTCACAAGGGATTTTTTGCAGATTTTCTAAAATCTTGGCTGCAAAGTTATTCGATTTTTCTATACCGGCAACTATTTTCTGTTTTTCGGGAATATCTTCCAAATCGGAAACCTTTTGGGAAAATTTCCCAATATTTTCGCGTACTTGATTCGTTGTTTCGCTTCCTTGACCTGATTTTTCGAGTGTCATAACAAATGAAACGGCATCTATTGAAAAAACATAGACTCGATTTATCAGACCGATAATGAGTTCCGAAATTTGCGGGTTCATTGTTTAAATAGTTTATTGGTTTGTTCGATAAATGATAATATTTCGTCTCGTCCGGCTTTTAACTCCGATGATGTTGAATATATGGGCGGCAATTCTTCCCAAGTTTTCAGCATTTCTAATTTAAAAGCATCGATTGTTGTTTGGGTTTTCCGACTTGATTGTTTGTCGATTTTTGTAAAAACTAAAACGAAAGGAATTTGATTGCGACCGAGTTGGGTGATAAAATCGAGGTCTATTTTTTGCGGTTCGATGCGTGAATCTATCAACACAAAAACATTCATTAAATTTTCCCTCGAAATTAAATATTCTTTCGTAAAACCGCTCCAAGCTTCTCGTTTGTCTTTCGAGATTTTGGCGTAACCGTAGCCGGGCAAATCTACCAAATACCATTGTTCGTTAATAATGAAATGGTTTATCAAACGGGTTTTTCCGGGTGTGCTCGATATTTTTGCAAGCCCCGAATGATTTGTCAGCATGTTGATTAAGCTCGATTTACCAACATTCGACCGACCGATAAATGCGTATTCCGGACGGTCGGGTTTTGGACATTGTTTGGCATCGGTGTTGCTCATCACAAACTGAGCTGTTTTTATTATCATGCTGATATTGATTCAAGTTTTTTGCAAAGGTACAATTTTGTTTGACATCTTTTTTCATCATTTATTCGGAATAAAAAATATACGCATTGATATTTTGTATTGATATTTTTTGTCCGTTTCGATATCCGTAAATTGATTTAATAATCATTTTTGCTTTCATATTTTTACTCAAACCGGTTATTGTTAAATCCTGTATTTTGAAAGTTTTATATTCATCATCTTTTTCATCTGAATATTTTATAACAAACTCATTAAGGTCAAATTCCGCTTTTTTTTCTTTACTTCCGGTAAGCGTCAAAATATTATGTTCGGATTCAAAATCAATAGTTAAAGAATCTGCTTCGAAAGTGTAGGTTTTTGCGGAATCGGAATACGAATCGAAATAAGATGTGTATTCTATAAAATTTTGATAATCTTCTATCGGAATAATATCAGGTTTTTGGGTATCGCCCGTGAAATTGAAATATCTGCCGGATTCACTATATGCAACATTTACGTTGTTAAGTCCCATTTTCTTCATCACCATATCGGTTACTAAATATTGCGAAAGTGTGGTATCCGGTAAATTAACCGAAAGTTTGGCAAAATCCTTTCTGACGGTTTTGTAATCATACAATTCACTAATGTGATTTACAATTGAATATATTTCGCGATTCACACTGTCGCTCGGTTGCTTGGTGAATACTGTGAATTTTCCGTTTTTCCACGCATTGTTTTCTTTTAAGATTTTTTCTAAACGCGAGAATTGACTGTATTTTGCGACACTGAAAGCACTTTGCGGTCCTGCCGTTGAAAACAGAGCAACACAAGCCAAACTTATCGGAATGATTTTGATATTTTTCAGTCGTTTTATCAGCATAAAAACCGAAGTTCCGAGCAACCAGAGTGCCAAAATCAGTATAAAATAGCGATTCTCCGTAATTCCGTAATCCGATATTCGTTTTCCGATAGCAATAAACAAGAGCAAAATCAATGGAAACAATGCAAAATAGAACGATTTTGTGTATTTGCGAACCCACTTAAATTGTTCGTTTTCCTGCAAAGGGAATAACAGCAGCAAAGCTAAAATACCGACAATCGAAAATCCGATTATCAAATATGAAACCCAGCCCATCGGCAATTCCCATAAGGCAATAATTTTGATTTCGTATCCGTACAATATCAGCAAATAAATTGTTACCAAAGGCAATAAAACATATTGGGTAAAAAGCCGAAGTGCTGTCGGATACTCGGCTTGTTGCTCATTATATTGTTTTGGAAATTTCGACAAGAAAAACCATGAATTGAAAATACCGACCATAAAAATCCACAGCCGCGGATATATTTCGTCATCAATATTTACTTTAAAAAGCTGATCGACAGCTAATATCGCCAAAGCCAAACCTCCGAATAAAACCACAGTATAAAGTGCTGCCGTAAGAATATATATAAACATTCGTTTGTTGTATTCCCAAAAATCGTTTTGCGAACCACCTAAAATAAAAGGTACAAATGATACAGACAAGTGCATGATAATAAACAATAAAGCTGCTCGAAAATAATAGATTTCCGATAATTCGGCATTGGGTAAATAAAAATAATAGCCTGCCAAAAGAGCAAGTCCGATGATTTGAAAGAGGTGATTTTGAATGAATGTCATTTTTTTCGATTCGCAAAAAACGGAAATCGAAATTAAAAACGAAAATCCAAGTACCGCCGTATGAACCAAATTATACAAGACAAAATGTTTTTCGTTGTACGGAGCGTCAATCAAATAAATTAATGTCGCTGTTCCGATAAAAGCAACCAACAAGGCAGCCGGGAATCGTTTTAAAGCAAGCAATGCTTCGGCGGAAAGTTTTGAAAATGATATTTTAAACATTTTTTTTGTTTTAGGTGTGAAGTGATTTTTTTAGATTTAAGCAAAAAAAATAAGAAAGTTTTATGTTTATCGAATTACTTTTTTTTATAAATATCGAAAATTTTTCGGATTCCATCAGCCGCACCCATTGGAATTGCAACATGATTTCCTGCGGGCAAATCGAAATCTCGGGGATTAATACGAATGAGATTTGCATTGATTTCACGACAAATTTGTGCCGAACGATGCCTTACGGTCGGAACTGCATTTCCGGCTCCGAGTTCTACAATAGCCAATTTTGAATTTTGCTTTTTTAGATATTTCAACCAAGTTTGAAATTTGACAGCCTGTTCGTTTGAACGAGCCGAAATCCATGACCAATCGCCAAACATTAAAATATTAGGGCGAGCAATTCTTCCGCATTTCGGACAAATCGGAAATGGCTCTTGGGCTTCAAATTTTTCAATATCAACAGAAACCTCTTCATTCTCAGCCGACCAAATTCCGGCATGGCAAGGCTCGGCGCACTGAAAATAATGTATCGAACCGTGAGCTTCTTCGATTAATGTGCCTGAAAATCCTGCTTTTTGAAATTGCCCGTCCACGTTTGAGGTGAAAACAAAATATCCGTCGAGCCTGCTTTCGGCAATTTCCAAAAGTTGCTTAAACCCTTGATGTGGAACTACCTTACGATACAAATTCAGGCGATGTCCGTAAAAAGCCCAAGCCAAATGCGGATTCCTGTCGAACCATTCCGGATTTGCCATTTCGGAAAACGACAACCCTAATTTTCGAATCGGCGGATAAGCATCCCAAAATCCTTCGTTTCCCCTGAAATCGGGCAAACCAGAATCGACACCCATACCTGCACCGGCTGTTATCAATAATGAATCTGCATGTTTTAGAAATTCAGCGGCTTTGGTGATATTTTCAGAAACATTCATTTTTATAAAATTAAAAAGGACAATATAATAAAAAATCCTCGAAATTTTAGTTTTTCGAGGATTTGATTTTATCTTCTGATATTTGTGAAACTAAAAATGGTTTACTCTACCTTTTTTTAAGTATTTGATATTCAAAATTGTCGACACATCATCACGTCAAATAATCAACCAATCAGTATTATTTCAACGAACCAATCATTTTTGATGGATCAACCCATTCATTGAATTGTTCGTTGGTAACATAACCCAATTCCAAGGCAGCTTCGCGTAAAGTTTTATTTTCGTGATGAGCTTTTTTGGCAATTTTTGCGGCTTTTTCGTAACCAATTTTTGTATTGAGTGCAGTAACCAACATCAAGGAATTTTCCAGATTTTTTTGAATCACGGGAAGATTCGGTTCTATGCCGACGGCTAAATTATCGTTAAAAGACACACAAGCCTCGCCCAATAATCTTGCGGCTTGTAAATAATTTGCAATCATAACAGGTTTAAAAACATTCAATTCAAAATGCCCTTGCATTCCGCCAACGGTAATGGCAGCATCGTTACCTACAACCTGTGCGCAAACCATGGTGAGTGCTTCAACTTGTGTCGGATTTACTTTTCCCGGCATGATTGACGAGCCCGGTTCGTTTTCGGGAATAATAATTTCGCCGATTCCGCTTCGAGGTCCGGAAGCCATAACACGAATGTCGTTGGCAATTTTCATAAGACTTACCGCAGCGGTTTTCAAAGCACCGGAACCTTCTACTATTGCATCGTGCGTAGCTAAACCTTCGTATTTATTTTCGCCGGTAATGAATGGTAAACCGGTCATCTCTGCAATTTTTTTGGCAACCAGAACATCATAACCTTTCGGAGTGTTGATTCCCGTTCCGACTGCGGTTCCGCCGAGTGCCAATTCCGAAAGATGAGCCAAAGTATTTTTAATTGTGCGAACGGCATGATCCAATTGTGAAACGTAACCCGAAAATTCTTGCCCCAAGGTCAGAGGCGTAGCATCCATCCAGTGAGTTCTTCCGATTTTCACGATATTCATAAACGCTTTCGACTTTTCGGTCAAAGTTTTTTTCAATAATTCAATTCCCGGAATTGTGGTTTCAATCAACATTTTATATGCAGCAATGTGCATTGCGGTTGGGAAAGTATCGTTCGACGATTGCGATTTATTCACATCGTCGTTTGGGTGAATTGCAGGCGTTCCTTCTCCCAATATATTTCCGGCTAAAACATGAGAGCGATTGGATACGACTTCGTTCACATTCATGTTCGACTGAGTACCTGAACCTGTTTGCCAAATCACCAAAGGAAATTGGTCGAATAGTTTACCTTCGATTATTTCATCGCAAACTTTCGAAATCATTTCTTTTTTTTCGGCTGATAAAACGCCTAAATCAAAATTTGCGTGTGCTGCGGCTTTTTTCAGATATCCAAATGCCACAATAATTTCACGCGGCATTGATGCAGGTTCTCCAATTTTAAAATTTCCGATAGAGCGTTGCGTTTGAGCTCCCCAGTATTTATCGGCAGGAACTTGAACTTCGCCCATGGTGTCGTGTTCTGTTCTGAAATTCATAATGAAGTGTTTGATAGATTTGATAAATATGATTGATTTTAAAAATATCAAAAATTAAATATGGATTATTTTTCGGCAATATACAAAGCACGCCCTTGTTTTAAGGGGACAATTTCAATATTTTTAAAGTGATTATTTAGTTCTCCTTCAAAATTAAGTTTAAAGTTTTTATAATCACTGCCTTCCATAAATTCGAGAAATTTTTCAAAACGTGGCGTTTTTCCGTAGAAATCGGCAAAAACAACATTCTTTTTCGAAACTCTGTTGATTTGATTAAGTATTTGTTTGCGATATTCGGCTTTGGAACCGTGCATAACAAGTGAAGCAGTTACAATATCGAACGAATCATCGGCAAATTGTTCTAAATTTACGGCATTTCCTAATGAATAAGTGATATTTTCAATTTTCTTTTTTTGGGCTTGCACCAACATTTTTTCAGAAATATCAATACCATGAACAGATTCTGCGCCTGCATGTTTCAAAGCTCCAGCCCATGCTCCGGTTCCGGTTCCGACATCTAATATTCTTAACCCTGATAAGGAAATTTTTGCGTTCAGAAGTTCTGCATTTTCCTTAAATTCATCACATAAAGATTTATGAAAAAGTGCATAAATGGGTGCGATGGAATTGAACATAAAACTGATTTTTTTCTCTTCGCTTTTCATTATTCTCCTCCGAATTCCATAAGATATGCTTTAATAAATTCATTTATTTCTCCATCGAGAACCGCTTGTGTGTTTGAAGTTTCGAGCCCTGTTCTCAAATCTTTTACCATTCGATACGGATGTAAAACATAATTACGAATCTGCGAACCCCATTCGATTTTCTTTTTATTTCCTTCGATGCGAGCCTGTTCTTCTCTTTGTTTTCGTAATTCAATTTCGTACAGATGTGATTTTAAAATACGAACCGCATTCTCCTTATTTTTAAGTTGCGAACGCGTTTCGGTATTTTCAACAAATATACCCGTCGGCAAATGCCTGAGGCGAACTCCCGTTTCTACCTTATTCACATTTTGCCCTCCGGCTCCACCGGAACGAAATGTTTCCCATGCAATATCACCCGAATTAATCACAATTTCAATGGTATCATCGATTGCCGGTGACACAAAAACCGATGCAAATGAAGTATGTCGTCGGTTTGCTGAGTCGAAAGGCGACAAACGAACCAAACGATGAACGCCGTTTTCTCCTTTCAAATAACCGTAGGCATATTCACCTTCAAATTCCAAAGTTACGGTTTTGATACCGGCTCCGTCGCCTGCTTGGTAGGCAACTTCTTTAACGTTGTAATTATTAATTTCGCCCCAACGGATATACATTCGCATGAGCATTTCTGCCCAATCGTAACTTTCGGTTCCTCCGGCTCCGGGATTAATTTTTAATATTGCACCGAGTTGATCTTCATCGGCACCCATCATATTTTTAAATTCCAAATCTTCTAAAATCCTCAGAACTTGATTTTGCGTTTTCTCAACTTCGATTTCATCTCCTTCGCCGGAATAAAAAAAATCGTACAATACAGAAAAATCATCAACTGCATTTTGAACTCTTTCGTATTCGGAAATGCGATTTTTTATTTTACTGATTTCTCGTAATTTTTGTTCTGCTATTTTCGGATTGTCCCAAAATCCATCAATTTGTGTTAATTTTTCTTCTTCTAATACTTTTTCTTTTAAAGTATCAATGTCAAAGATACCTCCTCAACGCATCTGTGCGTTTTTTCATATCTTTTAGTTGTTCTTCTGATGTCATTTTTTTTATTTTATTTTTTCCATTCTGCTGTAACCAATCCGTAAGGGACTATCTCTGTTTCATATTTCTCCACTGAGACATTAATTTCTTTAAAACCTGTTGTTTCGATAGTCTTTTCGATCCAGCCTGCTATTCGATTTAAAACAATGGACGACTCACCGCCGAATCCTGTAATTTTCATCACTGCTTTTTCTTCATGTTTTTCAACAACTTCAATTTTTGCAGGACGATAATAAGACCCCAAAACTGTAGAAGCTCTGCTTAACACAAATAAGGGCGAACTGACTCTGAGAAATATTTTATAAACACCATTCAACGAAACTTCGGAACTATATCTTCCCAAACGAAAAGCTGCTTCCTCGGAACTTTCACCAAGCAGGCTCGCTAAAGCTTGTGTTGGGTAAATAAGTCCTTCCAAAATAGGATACCAAGCCGCAGCCATTATCGAATTTTCAAATAAATTTTGGCTTGATGTGGGGAGCATTCGAAACCACTTCTCGTAGTGTTCAGAATAATATTTTTTTACGTAATCGGGTATTGTTATAATTCCGGTTCCTTTTACATCCATACTATTTTTTTTCAGGCGTTTCGACAAATTTAAACTAAAAAACACATTTTACCTAATTATTTTTTGATGAGAAAATCTTTTTGTAATACGAATTGTAAAAAATATTTCCTATTTTTACATATTCGAGTTTTTCAATTGTACATATTTAATACCATTATTCATACAACACAGATAATGTCTTTTTACTTTACTAATATTTTTTCGAATCTGTAGAACTTTATTGCGTACTATTAATTTATATATTGAACCTATTTTTCGATGAATCTTTTTTCTGAATATAAATTACTATTAATCAGCAAAAACATTAAAATTTTTGACTTGCTTCAATCTGCTTTTAAAGCAGAAATCCAGATGTATTCTATTTTTCATGAATCCTCCGGCATTAAAGGAATACAAACAGCAAAAACACAAAAACCGGATTTGATTATTATTGATATATCGGTAGATAATAATCACGGAATCAGTATCTTAAAAAAAATCAAAGAAGGCGAAACCACTTTTGATATTCCGGTTATTATGATAACCGAACATGCAGATCTTGAAAAATCTTTTGAAGCCGGAGCTGTTGACTTTATTCGCAAACCTCCGGATAAATCCGAACTAACAATACGTATTAAATCGACCCTATCGATTTTTAAATTAATAAAAGGAATCGTTAAACAAACCGAAGAATTAGAAATTCAACAAGACCATCTCGAAAAACAGAAACAAGAAATTGAAATTGAAAAACAAAAATCCGATGAACTACTTCTAAATATTCTGCCTTATGAAATTGCAGAACAATTAAAAAATAAGGGTATGGTGGACGCAAAAACATACCGACTAACAAGTATTTTATTTACTGATTTTAAGGATTTTACACATATTTCTGCTGAATTAAGCCCGGAAGAATTAATTGAAGAGTTGGGTATATACTTTCAAAAATTTGACGAAATTACAAGTCGTCATTTCATTGAAAAAATAAAAACAATAGGAGATTCATACATGTGCGTTGGCGGTTTGCCTTTACGAAATAAAAGTAATCCCTTCGATACAGTACTTGCAGCTCTTGAAATTCAGAAATTTGTTAAAGAATATAATCAAGAGAAAAAGGAAAAAAAACTTCCTGAATGGAAACTAAGAATCGGAATACATACCGGCAAAGTTATTGCCGGAGTTATCGGCTCAAAAAAATTTGCCTACGATATCTGGGGAGATGCCGTAAACACAGCCAGTCGAATGGAATCTTCGGGCGAAGCCGGTGAAGTAAATATCTCCGGCGAAACGTATGAATATATAAAAGACTATTTCGAATGTTCGCATCGAGGAAAAATCCCTGCCAAAAATAAAGGTGAGATCGATATGTATTTTGTTCACGGACTTATTCCAAAATTTCGTAAAAACTTCGATCCTATTACGCCCAGTACCGAATTTCTCGAAATTCTTTCTTCATATTAATACAAATAATAACGTGCTCAAAACAGCTTTCTTTATTCTTATCTATGCTTTCAGCTTCGGTGCATGCAGCCAATCGAACAACCGACAGGAAGTTGATACTCAAAAATTAACAGATTCTATAATTTGCGGAGATGCACGTTTCGATTTATATTTTCCATTGATTAAAAACAAAAAAATTGCAATCGTTGCAAATCAGACGGCAGTTATCAACAACAAACATTTAACCGACATTCTTATTGCTGAAAAATTCAATTTAATTAAAATTTTTGCTCCCGAACATGGTTTCAGAGGCAATATAGACCGAGGAACTGATTTTAATAAAAGTATCGATGAAAAAACTCAAATCCCCATTTTCCCGCTTTTTGGTGCAACAAAAAAAATGAATCCTCAAACAATCGAAGATGTAGATATTGTCATTTTTGATATTCAAGATGTCGGCGTTCGATTTTTCACATACATCAGCACATTGCACTATGTTATGGAAGCATGTGCCATAAGCAACAAAAAATTAATTATACTCGATCGCCCAAACCCTTTGGGCAATTATATCGAAGGTCCGATAATACAAAAAGAATTTGAATCATTCGTAGGCGTCGACCCTCTTCCGATTGTTCACGGATTAACAATCGGCGAATTGGCACAGATGATTAATGGTGAACACTGGTTGGAAAAAGGACTTTCGTGTGACTTAATCGTTATTAAAGCTGCAAACTACACACATTCAACTATTTGGGCTCCACCAATAAAACCTTCACCCAATTTACCCAATTTAGTTTCGATTAGACTTTACCCTTCGCTTTGTCTTTTTGAAGCCACCGAAGTCAGCATCGGGCGTGGAACAGAAGTCCCTTTTCAGGTTATCGGGTATCCTGATTCATCTTGCGGGTTATTTTCTTTTATTCCAAAGTCATTAAAAGGAGCAGAATCAAAACCTATTCATGAAAATAAAAAATGTTACGGTATTGATTTAAGGAACACAAAACCAGATACAAAATTTACCTTAAAATACCTTCTCGACTTTCGCGAAAAATTTTATAATAAAGAAATGATTACAAACCCCAAATGGTTTAATTTGTTAGCGGGAAATTCAGAATTATTGGACCAAATTCAATCCGGACTCACAGAATCGGAAATTCGAAAATCATGGGAAAAGGAACTTGACGATTACAAAAAAATGCGTAAAAAATATCTTTTATACAATGATTTTGAATGAAAAAGGAGGGAAAAATCCCTCCTTTTTATTCACCATACATTGCAATAATTTCTTCTTTTGATTTTCCAAGAATATTAAATTCCTTTCCAATTTTAATAAAAGCATCAACTGCCTTTTCTAAATGAGCACGTTCATGAGCTGCCGAAAGTTGAATTCTTATTCTTGCCTGTCCTTTTGCTACGACGGGGAAATAAAATCCTATTACATAGATTCCTTCGCTCAACAATTTAGAGGCAAAATCTTGAGACAGTTTGGCGTTAAATAACATCAAAGCAACAATTGCAGAATCTGAATGTTTCAATACAAAACCGGCTTCGCTCATTCGTTTCTTAAAAAAATCTGCATTTGATATTAATTTATCTCTCAATTCGGTAGAGCTTTCTAAGATATTGAATACTTCAAGTGCAGCTCCGACAATAACCGGCGACAAAGAATTTGAAAATAAATACGGTCGCGAACGTTGTCTTAAAAGTTCGACAATTTCTTTTTTTCCTGTGATAAATCCCCCCATCGCACCTCCGAGAGCCTTTCCCAATGTGCTCGAAATAATATCAACCCGATTCATTACATTGTGATATTCATGAGTTCCTCTGCCTGTTTTGCCTATAAATCCGGAAGCGTGGCTGTCGTCCACCATCACAAGGGCATCATATTTTTCGGCTAAATCGCAAATTTGGTTCAATTTGGCAATATCACCGTCCATCGAAAAAACACCGTCGGTAACAACAACTCTGAATCGCTGAGCTTGTGCAATTTTTAACTGATTTTCAAGATCTTCCATATCGGCATGTTTGTAACGATAACGAACACCTTTTGCCAAACGAACACCATCGATAATTGATGCGTGATTTAATTCATCTGAAATTATCGCATCTTCTTGTAAAAATAAAGGTTCAAAAACACCACCGTTGGCATCGAACGCAGCTGCATACAAAATTGTATCTTCGGTTCCAAAAAAATGAGCAATCTTTTTTTCCAATTGCTTGTGAATATCTTGCGTTCCACAAATAAATCGAACCGATGACATTCCGTAACCGTGTGTGTCTAATACATTTTTTGCAGCAGCAATTACTTTCGGGTGCGATGATAATCCCAAATAATTATTGGCACAAAAATTAATCACTTTTTCGCCGGAAGTCAGTGCAATTTCTGCTCCCTGAGCTGTTGAAATAATTCGTTCATTTTTATAAAGTCCGGCTTCTTTAATGCCTATTAACTCGTTCGTTAAAAAATCTTTCAGTTTTGTGTACATAAGTTTAATTTTTAATGAATACTTTATTTAAATACTAATATTTATTATTTTGAATACTTCTTTCTGAAATCTAAAATTTTATTTGCCCCAGCTCTCTCTGTCTAAGCTACGATACTGAATTGCTTCTGCAAGATGTTCAGTTTTAATATCCGCACTGTTTTCCAAATCGGCGATTGTTCTGGAAACTTTCAAAATTCTATCGTAGGCACGTGCCGATAAACCCAATCGCTCCATTGCAGTTTTCAAAAGTGTATTGCCTGCCGAATCGAGCTCGCAATGCACCCGAAGCATTTTCGAACTCATCTGAGCATTGGAATGTATTCCGGGGGAATCTTTAAAGCGTTCTGTCTGTTTTTCTCGTGCGACAATAACTCTTTTACGAACCGTTTCGCTGCTTTCAGAAGATTTTATTTCGGAAAGTTTCCCAAACGGCACAGGAACAACTTCGATATGAATATCAATTCTGTCTAATAAAGGTCCCGAAATTTTGTTTAGATATTTTTGTACAGTTCCGGTTCCGCAAACACATTCCTTTTCGGGGTGATTATAATATCCGCACGGACAGGGATTCATCGAAGCCACCAACATGAAATTGGCAGGATACTCGACAGTAAATTTAGCACGCGAAATACTAATCACTCTGTCTTCGAGCGGTTGACGCATTACTTCAAGGACAGTTCGCTTAAATTCAGGCAATTCATCTAAAAATAAAACACCGTTGTGAGCCAAAGAAATTTCGCCGGGTTGCGGAAAACTTCCTCCTCCGACCAATGCCACATCGCTGATTGTATGGTGTGGCGAACGAAATGGGCGTGCCGTAATTAACGATGCATTTTTTTCTGTTTTTCCGGCTATGGAATGTATTTTCGTTGTTTCCAAAGCTTCGTGTAGGCTCAAAGGCGGTAAAACTGTCGGCAATCGCTTTGCCAGCATGGTTTTTCCGGCTCCGGGCGGTCCTATCATTATAATATTGTGTCCGCCGGCTGCGGCTATTTCCAAAGCTCGTTTCACATTCTCTTGTCCCTTAACATCGGTGAAATCGACATCGGACAAATTGGATTGCTCCATAAATTCCTTTCGAGTATCGACAATGGTAGGCTGAATTTCGATTTTACCGTCAAAAAAATCTATCACTTGTTTAATATTATCGACCCCGAAAACTTTTAATTTATTTACCACGGCGGCTTCCCGTGCATTTTCGACAGGTAAGATGAAACCTTCAAAACCTTCGGCACGTGCTTGAATCGCTATTGGTAACACTCCTTTTATTGGAAGCAATGTTCCGTCCAAAGATAACTCCCCCATAATGACATAACGATGAACATCTTCCGATTTCATTTGCTCGGAAGCCGCCAGAATTCCTATTGCTATTGTCAGATCGTATGCCGAACCTTCTTTTCGTATATCGGCGGGAGCCATATTGATAACGACCTTTTTTCCCGGAATTTTGTACTCATACTGCCTTAATGCAGATTCCACCCGTTGCTGACTTTCTTTAACAGCCGCATCAGGCAAGCCAACCATATAAAAATTGGCTCCGCGGGAAATATCAACCTCCACTGTTATAGTGGTTGAGTTTACACCCTGAACCGCACCTCCGTATGTTTTTACAAGCATGAATTTTTATTTTATATTATCAACACTAAAAACATGTCTTTCAATATATTGAACCAACGAATGAATAATTTTAATATGTATTTCTTGTATCCTGTCTGCGAATCCAAAATGAGTAACTCTGATTTCGGCATCACATAATTCGGCGAGTTTTCCGCCATCTTTTCCGGTGAGTCCGACAACAAAAATATTTTTTTGGTGTGCAACTTCTGCCGCTTTGATAATATTTTTTGAATTTCCGCTTGTGCTTATAAGTAAAATAACATCACCTTCTTTTCCTAAACCTTCAATAAAACGGGAAAAGATTGAATCGTAGCCGTAATCGTTCGCCGTGCAAGTAATAAATCCGGGGTCGGAAACTGCAATCGCAGGAATCGAGGGACGCGAATTTCGGAATCGTCCGCTGAGTTCTTCGGCAAAGTGCATTGCATCGCTCATCGACCCACCGTTTCCGCAAGCAATTATTTTATTTCCCTTTAAAATTGCGGTAGTCATCGCCTCCCCTACCCGACAGATGTTTTCAAAATTCTTTTTTTCTGAAATAAATTTTTTTAATACGTTTTCAGCTTCTGTAAAATTATCTAAAATATCAAAAGAATCCATATCTATTTTTTTTTCAAATTTATAAAAAAACTACAACTCCCCAATTAAGACGAATTTTTTCACAAACTATTTTAAAAAAATCACACAAAAGAAAGAAAGAAAACAGTTCATTATTTGATTTAAAGCATTGATATTCTGATATTTACAAAATATCATACAAAAATACAATTGTATGAAGTACAAGAGATTTGGAGGGAAAATGCATATTATGTGGGATTTGAACGATTATCAAATTCTATCTACTTCATCATCAAGTACTTACACAGTTCATGATTTAAGTTCCTGAGAATTGCATATTTTGGTATAGTTTATGCTAAATCGAGTTGTAACGGATTCCTACAAAGTTAAGTCTTATTTACTTTTTGTAACGTCCGTTTGTTTTTATGTAAATTACAATTGTATTTTATTAAAATTGAAAGAACACGAAAATAATGAGGAGAAATTCATTCTGTAAAGCCCTCTTTACATTATTAACTTCAAAATTTACAGATGTAAACAGGTACTTACATCCAAAATATATGTTTTCAAAATATTAAAAATTTAAAAAAATATTAATATACACGTTTCGGCACGCTTTTTGAAAAACTATTATAAAAATACTCAAATAATAATTTTTTACATAAAACCATGATGGAGAACACTATAAGAGTTGAACGAGCCAAGAAAAAAATCACACAGGCTGAACTTGCTGAAAAAGTTAACGTTTCGAGACAAACTATTCATGCTATTGAAACGGGGAAGTTTGTTCCGTCGACTGTATTAGCATTGAAGATAGCTCGCTTTTTTAAAATAAAGCTTGAAGATCTTTTTAAGTTAGAAGACGCGGATTAAGAATTGTGCGTTTGTAAATTCATTGAGGCTTTCAATATTGTTTTCGTTTTGCTTTTCAAGCTGAATGTTATTAAATACCTGTAAAGGAATGACATTTATTATTGTTTTTCTTTTACAGATTGTTTTTAAAATTGAAATTCGATATGTTGTGCAAAGTTTTACATACGAAAGCGAGTTTATATAAAGATTTACAAAACCTAATGAGTGTCGTTGATATCAAACAGTTAATTGACACCGGTAAACTGTAATATAGAAACATTTAAGAAAAAATAATCGTTTAAATTATTCGATTATTTTAATGTTTTATTAATTAACGCTAAACTGTTATAATCTTCGGAAGGAGTTTATACAATTTAGCATTTTTTATTAGGTTTATTAATGGAATAGGTCGGTAATTTTTATCTCGTAATGTCACAAAGCACGCATAGAAGTTGATATTGAATCATTTGCGTTTTGGCGTCTTTGCGAGACTTAATATCAGTATATTACTAATACTCTGTTTGAAATGAAAATATAACGAAGTATAGTTATTGGAAAGCTGATTGATTTGTAAAAAAACGGCAGGGTAAAAGATTATCTGACAATTTTTGGCTTAGCTATAATTTTCGGCAGTGCCCTTTCGGTTCTTCGCATTTTAATTAACCGAGACTCGATTGTGCACTTTCAAGTCCAACCTTATAAGTTTAGCCGTTTTAATATATCAAACTCATCTATTGTTTCAAAAAACGTATTTAGAAAGTTAATACGGATTCTAAGAATTTTAATAACTTTGTTGCTCGTAAAATAAAAAAAAATCAAGGAAAATGAGCGACATTATCCACTTACTGCCCGATTCGGTAGCTAATCAGATAGCTGCCGGAGAGGTTATACAGCGACCGGCTTCAGTGGTAAAGGAATTGGTTGAAAATGCCTTAGATGCCGATTCTACGGAAATAACAGTGGTAATAAAGGAGGCCGGGAAGCAGTTAATTCAGATAATTGATAATGGCAAAGGAATGTCGGAAACCGATGCACGAATGTCATTTGAACGCCATGCAACATCAAAAATAAGCAAAGCGGAAGAATTATTCTCTCTTCGCTCGATGGGTTTTCGCGGCGAAGCCTTGGCATCAATTGCAGCAATAGCCCATGTAGAGCTGAAAACAAAACAACGGGGTTCGGAATTGGGAACACATCTCGTTATCAATGGGTCGGAAATTATAAAACAAGAAGTCGTCAATTGCTCGGAAGGGTGTAATTTTGCTGTTCGCAATTTATTTTTCAATGTGCCTGCACGTCGCAAGTTTCTTAAAAAAAATACAACCGAGTTCGGTCATATCCTCAACGAATTTAGAAAAACGGCATTGACCCGCCCCGATGTCAATTTCACATTAATCGAAGACGATGTTGTGGTTTATAAGTTAATTACCGGTTCTTATTTGCAACGAATTGCAAATTTGTTCGGGAAAAGCATTCAACAAAGTTTAGTTCCGGTGAATACAAAAAGCTCGATTATTAATATTTCAGGATTTATAGGTAAACCCGAAACTGCACGAAATAAACAATCGGAAAATTTCTTTTTTGTCAACAATCGTTTTATGAAACATGCTTATTTTAACAAAGCAGTTTTATCAGCCTACGACCAAATTATCGCCAAAGATTCCGCACCTGTTTATTTTCTTTATTTTGATATCGCTCCGGAAAGTATCGACATCAACATTCACCCACAAAAGACAGAGATTAATTTTGAAAATGCACAAATGATATTTCAAATCCTTCGTTCATCAATCAAAGAATCCTTGGGAAAATACAATATCGTTCCCTCTATTGATTTCGACAGGGAAGGAGCATTCGAGATTTCCTATCTGTCTCAAAATACACTTATTAAACAACCCGAAATTACATTAAATCCGAATTACAATCCATTTGATACGGAAACGAAACACAATTCGCAATCGACGGAGAATTTTCATAAAACGCAGCAAGAAAAAGACAATTTAGGAAATTGGGACGAATTGTTAAGCACATTTGAAAATCCCGGAGAAAAGCTGCCAATTCAAAAAACAATTCAAGCCGACAACTCCTTGTTTACAAGCAATTACGTTCAATTAAAAAACAAATACATTGTAACACCGGTGAAATCGGGTTTAATGCTTATCGACCAAAAACGAGCTCATGAGCGGATATTATACGAGCGATTTCGCAACGAAATGAAATCGAAAACGAGTTGTTCGCAACAAACACTCTACCCTGTGAGTCTTGAATTAGAGCCCAACGAATTTTCATTAATTTACGAATTACAGAACCAAATTCGCGAAGCCGGTTTTGATATCGGGACTCTGGGGAAATCTACGATAGTAGTCAGCGGAATTCCTTCGTATTTAACGGGCAGCGACCCCGAAGAATTGGTTCGCAGTTTGATTGAAAACATCAAATCGGAAGAAGGAAACATTTCAAACAATGTTCAGGAATTTATAGCCTGCGTGGTGTCAAAATCTGCTTCAATAAAATATGGACAGAAATTATCGAGCCCCGAAATAAACCAACTTATTGAAAGCCTCTTTTCGTGCAGTTCTCCAAATTTTTCGCCTTCCGGAAAAATAATTATTTCGATATTGAATACCGATGAAATTGAAAAAAAATTCAAATAAATTTACAGACACGAGATACTAGACAAAAGAATCAAGAAATTTTACTCGGGAATTAATAATTTCGCAAATTCTTTTCAAATTTTCACATTACATAATTTTCATAATTTTAATTTATGTTCCAAAACATGCCTCCGGTAGTAAAAAATCTTTTGTTACTCAATATTGCAATTTTTGTGATTGCAACATTATTGCAAATTACTATCGGAACCGATTTGAATTCTATTTTGGGGTTGTACTACATCAAGTCCGATGCCTTTCGTCCTTTTCAATTGATAACCCACATGTTTATGCATGGCGGATTTATGCATATTTTGTTCAATATGTATGCCTTGTGGATGTTCGGTCAGATTCTCGAACGTGTTTGGGGCCCGAAACGATTTTTTATTTTTTACATGTTTACCGGCTTAGGAGCCGCAGTTTTGCATTCGGCGGTCATTTATTACCAAGTTTATCATGTGTCGAAAACCATGTCTCCCGAAGCAATCAATACAGTTTTTGAAAAAGGACTGACAGCCATTCAGCAAGGGAAATATTTTGTAGATGCATCGATGGCACAGTTAAATTATTTGATTCATATTCCAACTGTTGGAGCATCGGGAGCGGTATTTGGATTACTACTCGGTTTTGGAATGTTGTTTCCAAATACAGAACTCTACCTCATGTTTATTCCTATACCGATAAAAGCAAAATATTTTGTTATGGGATACGGAGCTATTGAACTTTTTGGCGGTATCGCAAACCGTCCGGACGATAACATTGCACACTTTGCTCACCTTGGCGGTATGCTGTTTGGATTTATCATGATAAAAATATGGAATAAAGACAAGAAAAATTTCTTTTAAAAACCACACAACATGTCGATAATTGATGAAATAAAAGCTTCTTTTAAGCAAAGTTCATATTATATCAAAATCATTTATATTAATGTCGGATTTTTCGCATTGCTCTATGTAGCTGACATTTTTTACCCGATAAGTAAATATTTTGCAATACCGGGCGACTACCATCTTTTGCTTTATCGCCCATGGACAGTGCTGAGTTATATGTTTGTTCATGAAGGATTTATGCACATACTTTTCAATATGTTGTGGTTGTATTGGTTTGGCGGAATTTTCATGCACTTTTTAAGTAATAAACAACTTTTGGCGGTCTATTTGCTGGGCGGATTTTTCGGAGCATTTTTTCATTTGGCGACCAATTCGTTTTTACCGGAATACGCACGTGCAGGCGTTGTAGGAGCATCAGCAGCCGTTATGTCGATAGTTTTTGCTATTTCATCATACAAACCGGATTATTCTTTGAATCTGGTATTTATTGGAACTGTTAAAATAAAATATATTGCCTTAATCTCTTTTTTCTTGGATTTTGTGGGTGTTTTAAGCGACCTTAAATCTCCCGGATTCAACAATGTTGCACATTTTGCTCACATGGGAGGTGCATTTTACGGCTTATGGTGGGGATATAAAATGCGAGCAGGGAAAGACATCAACCGGTGGTTTAGTAATTTTTTGGACGAATTTTTCTCAATGTTCAAATCATCGGGCAAACAGATGAAAATTTCGTATCGCAATCCGAAATCCAAAACGCCGAAAGATGATATGCAATGGAACAAAAATAAAGCAGATACAATTTCTGAAATGGACCGAATATTGGATAAAATATCAAAATCAGGATACGATTCTCTGACATCAAAAGAGAAAGAATTTCTTTTTAAACAAAAAAAATAAAGTACTTGACTGCAAATAAACTACTGCACAATTATTCATTTTTTTGAATTTTTGCAAATCAAACAAAACATGAATAGTTCCAATTCCGGATTATATTTGGAGAATATAAACATTCTTCATTATTTTTTGTAATAAATGAGTCCGGTATAAAAAGCAGAATTTGTGAAATCAAAGCCGCAAGGCGATTTTCTAATTAACTGTAAAACAGTATTTTGCGATTTGATAATTTTGCAAATATAATCGCCATGCGGCTTATTATACCGGACTCATA
>DYMH01000104.1 GCA_020721645.1 Draconibacterium orientale | reverse complement strand
TTTTCCGGTAGGCACATCAACAAGTTATGCCCCGGCATATTTAACACAAGCCGGAGCATCGGAAAATTTATACGTTCGCGTAAAACAAGGTTTCGATAATGCAACAAATAACAACGATTTTGCGGTAAATCTTCAATGGACACTTGATGAACAAACAGCAGGAAGTAACAGTATTACTACCAAATTTCAATGGAATGCTACCGATGAAAATCTCTATTTCGACAGAAACGGACAATTGAAAATAGGAAGATATATATCAAGTGTATATTCCTCGACAAATGCAAACTTTGCCGGTTCAAATCCCTATTCAGCCTCAGCGTCCGGAATGGCTGATGATATTAGTGCAGAAATACCTTTTGTTGTCGGAAACACAATAGCTTTTGCTGCAAATGGTTATCGCACAGCTCAAAACGGAAATTGGGCAGTTGGTACAACTTGGGTTGGAGGCGTTGTTCCTCCGGTCGATGCTGTTTGTGCTATTTTACACCATGTTACGGTCAATACTGTTTTGAATGATGTTACCGAAGTGAATATTTATTCCGGCAAATCCGTTACTTTCCAAGCCGGCGGTTCATTGACAGTCAATGGTACTTTTTCAAACTCAGGAATGCTCAAAACTGATGCGGCAACTGCAAGTGTAACAATTAACGGTACTTTGAGGAATTCAACAGGTGCGTCACTAAATATGGTCAACGGCGGCACAATTTCTTTTCAAGCCGGCAGTACTTTTGCAAATACAGGAACTTTTACCTCAGGAATCGGCACCATTGATTTTCAAGGAGCAGGAACGGCAAGCGGTACACTTTCATTTTATAATTTGAACGTAGCCGGCTCTGTCGATTTAGGAAATGCGGCATCTCTCAATAATATTTTAACACTCTCGGGGACAGGGGATTTAACGACCAATTCAATAATCTACTCAGAAGGTTCAATACTTAAGTTTGACAGAGATTTTTCTTTGGCAGATAATAAAATTTGGTATCGAAATACCGAAGCACCGGGCACTGCACAAGTCGGGATTCCTTGGAATGTGCAAATTGTTACCGGTCGTTCTGTAAGTATTAGTGATAATTTATACAGGGCAATTAACGGAAATTTAACTATTGACGGAACTTTTGCTTTAAGTTCATCATCGGGTGGGGACTTCAAAATTAAAGGAGACTTTACAAATAACGGAACTTTTACTCATAATACGTGTCAAGTTACTTTCTACGGCTCTGCAAATCAAAAAATAAAAGGAACAGGTGTTTCTGATTTTGCATATCTTACAATAAACAACAATTCTAATGTTACACTCGAAAAAGATTGTAATGTTATTAATACTCTTGATTTTACGGCAGGCAAATTAATTTTAGGTAATTTCAATTTGGCAATATCCACAGGCGGAAGTTTAAGTAATTATACATCAAGCAAATATATTGTTACAAACGGAACAGGATATGTAATCAGAAACATTAATACTTCTGCAAGTGCATTTTATCCTATCGGAACATTATCAAGTTACAATCCTGCAAATTTATCACAAGGAACTTCAGCAACAGCCGATAATATAGGGGCAAGAGTTGTAAATTCAATTGATAATATTGTAAACGACCCAACAAAAATTGTAAATGTTCAATGGACAATTAACGAACAAGTTGCGGGTGGAAATGATTTAACAACCCAATTTCAGTGGAACCAAACCGATGAAGCAGGATCTTTTAACAGAGCAAGCGGAACGGTTGAAACACGATACTATTCCGGTTCATATTCTCCGACCGGAATAAATTCGACAATAGCAGGCTCAAATCCCTACAATGCCACTGCCGGATATTCCTACACAGGGAATTTATCAAATTTACCATTTATAGTAGCTGACGCTTCTGCATTTACAGGTGGTATTTACACCGTTAACGATGGAAATTGGAGTACGCCTGCAACTTGGAATGGAAATGTTCCGCCCGTATCGGGACAGTGTGCAATTATTTATAACCATGTAATATTGGATATAAGTCCAACTGTTAAAGCTGTTTCGGTCGGAACAGGAGCAATCTTAGCATGTGGTTCTCAAACAATAACTCTCGACAACGGCGGTGCAATTTCCAACAGCGGCACATTTACAGCCGGAACAGGGAAAGTTGTTTTCTCCGGAGCAGGCTCAATATCAACCGGTTCTATCACCTTTAATAATGTGGACATCAACGGACCGGTCAGTTTTGGAAGCAACTCTACAATTGCAGGCATTTTATCCATTAATTCCGGCGGGTCAGTCAATGTAAATCCTCCAAAATATGCAACTACTTCTACTTTAAAATATAATCAAGGCGGTAGTGTTTCAAGAAGCTCCGAATGGCAATATAATCTCACTGTCGGCGACCCCGGGTATCCTGCAAATGTTCAAATATCAAACTCTACAATTCTTGATATTGATGCCGATGCAAATGATGATAATTATTATCAAACACGATTTTTAAACGGAAATCTTACCATTGAGTTTGGTTCTAAAATCACCTTAAACAATATGGGAGGCGGAATATCAGAAAATCAAATTTGCGGATTATACGCCAAAGGAAACATCACAAACGCCGGAACAATAACTCTTTCCACAGAAGCGGGCGGTGATATGATGCTCGAAGGCGACATAACAAACACAGGAACAATCAATTGGAATAGTCGTGCTGTATTTTTTACGGGCGATAACAATGTAAATCAAAATATTACCGGAATTTCTCAAATTCCTTTCATTTTAATCAGTCGCGGTGCCAATGTCATTCTTAATAATAATTTGGAAGTAAACGGTTCCGGTGCCGAATTTATCACTTTTGCTCGCCCCACGAGTACCAACACCGGAAGTATCGATTTAAACAACCATAATTTAACCTGTGCCGGAACCGGAAATATCGAACTGAATGATATTTCGGGTGCCGAAGTAACCGGAACCGGACGAGTCGAAATTACCGGAGGAAACTGCTCATACAGCGGCACAAACGGCGGAACGCTTGCTTTTGGACCTAATGTAACCCTTGCCATCAACGGCGGAACAATGACTTTTCCTTCAAGTCTGGGAATTGTTACCGTAAACGGCACGTTGGAAGTGGGCGATGGGGCAACAATTACAAACATACCAACGTATGGCGATAATTCGACACTGCACTATGTAAAAGGCGGCAATTATACAATGGGTGCCGAATGGACTTCGGGATCGAATGTTGCCGATAATATTCCCTACAATGTAACTGTAAGCCAAGGAAGTACATCTTCGGTTTTAAATATGAATGCCGCCAGATATGCGATTGGGACTTTGTTAATACAAAACAATGCAACTCTCGAAACCGCAGCCGGAACAGGGCAACTGACTGTGAATAATTTAACCGTGGAAAGCGGCGGAAAAATTGTACTCAAATCGCCTGCAAACAATGGAGCAGCCGGCTCTTTTATTTCTACCGGAACCGTTACAAACAGCGGAACAATGCAAGCCGAACGCTATACTTCCGCCGGACAGTGGACTTATTTATCACCCACCAACACGCTAACAAGCAGCACTCTGTTTACAACACATTCCGGAGGATATTTCAACCCGAATTTGTACTATTACAGCGAAGATTTTGCAGCTCCTGCCGACCCTGCCGGTGGAACTTACGCACAGTGGTTTAATACAAGCAATAATTTTAAAAATGCGTGGATTCCGGCTCACGACGGGTCATCGGGAACAGGATTGATTCTTGGAACAGCCGCAAGAGGCTACGCTTTTTTTAACGATGAAAGTAAAATGTGCGTTTTCGATGGACAATTCACAAACGGCAACCAAAATATTTCGGTATATTATCACGATAACGATGGAAATTCGGGTTATTTCGATGGTTGGAATCTCATAGCAAATCCATTTCCTTCGGCATTAGATTGGAATAATGCAGCATGGGATAAAACATACATTAATAACACCCTATATTTTTACGACGGAACAATCGGAAACTATAAATATTACAACGGAACTGGCACTCCCACCGGCGTAGCCGGCGATGACGAAACATATTCAGTAAACGGCGGAACAGCATTTATTCCGGCTTCACAGGCATTTTTTGTAAAAGCTAAAATATCAGCCGGCATGAGCGGGCAATCTTTTACGATACCAAACAATGCCCGCGTTCATTCAACACAAAGTTTTTGGAAAAAAAGTTCCGGCAAGTCCTCACCGATTGATTTCATAAAATTAAGTGCAACAGCCAATAACAATACCGATGAAACACTGATTCGTTCCATTTTGGGAACAACAGAATTGTTCGATGGCGATTACGATGCCTACAAAATGTATTCTTCCGCATCAAATGTTCCGCAAATTTATTCTTACACCTCGGCAGGCGGAGCCGGATTTGCAATTAACTCCCTCGATATTTCTGCCGACAATATTTCAATTCCCTTGGGTATCGAAATCCGAAAACGTGGCGAAAGTCTTTGTTCGATTGATGCAGAAAAAATTTCGATGCCCGAAAAACACGTTTATTTAGAAGATATTTCTAAATCCGTTTATCAAAATTTGAGAACAAATCCGCATTATCAATTTACAATTGCCGACAGTTCGGATATTCGCGACCGATTTGTGCTCCATTTCACACAAAACCAAGCTCCTACAGCGTCCGAAATTGCAAATCAGAATGCCTATTATTCGGAATTATTCGAGTTTACATTGCCCGAAAATACTTTCATCGACACTAACGACGGCGACATTTTAACATATCAAGCTTCGCTTAGCGATAACAATAGTTTGCCAATTTGGTTGCAATTCAATCCCGAAACAAAAACGTTTACAGGCACTCCAAATGCAGTTTCTGTTTTTTCGATAAAAATAACAGCTGTTGATTTACTCGGATTATCGGTTTCTCAAAATTTCTTACTGACTGTGAACCCTGTTTTGGCAAATATTGTTACTCAGAACGTTTCACAAATCTCCCAAAATTCGGCACTTTTCGACGGTGAAATTCTTTCGGAAGGCGGTGCCGAAATTTCTCAAACCGGATTTTGCTATGCGACACACGAAAATCCGGACATCAACGATTTCGTTACAAGTGAAATTCCAAGCATGAGCCATATTCAAAGTTTTGCCGAAAATCTCGAACCCAATACCGAATATTTCGTTCGGGCGTATGCTACCAACGATGCCGGTACAAATTACGGAAATTCACTTTCGTTTTCAACACTCACAAGCGGAGTGCCCACTATCGACTCTGATTTGAGCATTTATCCAAATCCTTCTGCCGGAACAGTTTATATCAAACTGAAAAATAAAAATCAAATCAGGGTTTCATTGACAGATATTTCTGGAATCGTGAAATATTTCAAAATATCAGCAAAAACCGCCGAACATTTTGTTTTGGATTTAACAGACCTTCCTGCCGGAATCTATTCTCTGAAAATTGAAGACACTGAAAATTTGTTGGTAACAAAATTAATTATCAACAAATAGGATTGGATTTTCGGATAAAAAAAAGCAGCATTCGATTCGAATGTTGCTTTTTTTCGTTTTTAGAGTGCTCTACACAATTTTATCTTTGAGGACGAGAGCATATTTACGGTCGTTTTTCATAATATGATTTGAAAACCAATCTTTTAGAAAAAGTAAAATTTGAAATGTTGCGGGAAGATTTCTTTCGATTATATTTTGAAATTCAACTATTTTTTCAACAAACAGAACATGTTCGGCTTTATGCGAGGCTTCTTCGACATATCCGTATTGTGCAAAATATTTCTCTTCCAATCCAAAATGGAAATCAGTATAATCTTTCAATTTTTTCACAACCTCTATCGTATGCTCTTTTTGCTTTTTTGCCTCCACCGAAGCATACAGTTCATCGATATAGCCTATTAGAATTTGATGTTGAGCATCAATGAGCGGAATATCAATACTGTATTCCGGTCGCCATGGGAAAAATCTATTCTTGGTCATTTTTTTTAGTAATTAATTAATATTCATTGCCTTAAACAATGCAACGTATTTCTTATCTTCAATTAAAATATGATCTGTCAACCATATTTTCAAGTATTGCACCAAACGAAAGGTTAAAGGGTGATTTTTATCTGAAATTTCTTTAAATTCTGATACTTTTTTAATGAATGATTGATGTTGTAAAATGTGTTCTTCCGACTTGTCGTAATTTACTTTCTTAAAATATGCTTCTTCGGTTGCAAAGTGAAATAAGGCATATTCGCTCATTTTTGTGATAATTTCACGACTTTTTTCGGTATCCTGTTTTTTTGAAACCGAAACATACAAATCATTGATAAATTTGACTAAAACTTTATGTTGCTCGTCAATTTCATGTATTTTCAAACTGTACATGTTTTTCCAAGTAAAGAATAACTCTTTGTTCATTTTTATATGTTTTATAACACAAAAGTATGAAAAGAAATCGGAAAACGAAATGATTTATATTAAAAATTTATTACATTATTATGACTCAATTTAGTTAAGTAAGCAAAAATGATCGTTTCGACAAGCTCAACGACCGGCAGTAACCGTTGCTTTACCTAAGGGACTGTAACGAAATAAGCTATTCATTTGGTAATGATTTCGCTGAAACGTTTGGCTAAGGCTCTGCCTTAGTCAAATATTTTAAAAGAGGCTTTGCCTCGAATAAATACAATCAAAACAAAGCGACTCAGTTTTTAAAAATAACCATGTTATTTCGTTACAAATCCTAAGTGCAGACACTGAGCCTGTCGAAGTGTTTTTCTTTACGAAACGACATCTTCTAAATACCGTCTGTCTTTTTCCTCCTTACAAAGATTCCAAATGGCAAAGCCCGCCGGTCTGTCTTTTAAATTTTAAAATATTTACGTCTTTGCTACTTTTGCGAAAGTTGAGTGTTTAAGAATGCTTGAAAAAAATCAATTTTTAATTTTCCCTTTAAATGTTTTCATAAAATCGGGGTAAGTCATTTTCAAATCGGACGACAAATAATTGAGAATGCTTTCTAATTGAGTTGGCAACAAAAAACCACTCACGCCGTTCAATATTTTACCTTTATCGTTCATATACACATCGCTCGGCATTTTGTAGTTGCCTTTAAGAATTTCGATGGTCAATTGATGCGGTTGCCCGATTCCGTTTCCGTAAAATTTTTTCCCTAAAAAATCTACGGTATCCTGCGAAGCTGCATTAAATCTGACAGAATAATATTTTACGTTTAAAATCTCAGCTATTTCAGGGTTTTTCAATACTGCTTTCTCGTAAACTCGACAGGTATTGCACCAATCGGTATAAAAAGTAATAAAAATGGGTTTTGGAGTATTTTTTTCCTTTTTCGTAACTTCATCAATTGAGAGCCATTTTACGGATCCGTCTGTTTTGGGGCGTAAGCTGTCCGGAATTTGTTTCAAATCGTCGGAATAGACTTCCGGAAAAGCGGCTTGAAAATAACGTTCGAAGTCGGGAAATGCAACATTTGTGTTTGCTTCTTCGTTTAGATAAATCAGCAAAGGCTCTATTTGCTTGCTTGTCATGTAACCGGGAACGGGCATCAATTGTCCCTTTCTGTCTGTATAAACAATAGTTGGATACGACATGCGTCCGTTGAGCAGAAATTGAGCCAACTGATGAGTCGATTTCTTTTGTGGATTTGGGTTGATATACGTTTTTTCACGAAATAAAACGGTATCGTGTGTTTCGGCATCAAACCGAACGGGATAAAAATTGGTGTTGATATAATTGGCAATTCCCGGATTGGCAAAAGTTGTTTGCATCATTCTCACACACCAACCGCACCAGTCGGTGTATACATCTATTATCCAAGGTTTTGGAAGATTTTTTTGCAGCGAATCGGCTTGTTCAATGGTGTACCATTTCACCAAGCCGGGTTCTACAATTTTTTGAGAATATGTATTTAATTCCCATAAAATCAATACTATAATAATACTAATCTTTTTTATCATGAATTTAATTGCAGAATTGTAAATTTCTAAAGCGAAATGGTGTTTTCACTAACTTTCTTTGAGCAAATCGAGCTGTTTAATAAATTCTCGTTCGTCTTTTTTAGATTTGGTGATGTCGTATGCCATGATAACAACTTTAACGAAAGTTCCGTCCTCGTTTTTCACCGGATTAAATGTTTCTACAAACCACTTTTCGTGCTCTCTGAAAACATAATAATTTTCTATCGACTGCGAATTTCCGTTTCGCAATTCGCCCCAAAATTTCCGATAGTCGTTACTGCTTACAACTTCTTGCAGCATAAATTGTTCAATAGATTTTCCGAGCAATTCCACCAAGGTAATTTCAGCCATTTTCAGGTATTTCTGATTGACATTTAAAATTTCGCCTTTGTAATCTATTTCTATAACTCCGAAAGAATTATCGACGGCAGTCATAAAATTATTGAGTTCTTGAACGTGTTCCTTTATTTGATTTTCGGCAGATACATAACGTTTTTCCTGTAAAGCGATTTTTGAGCGATATTCTTCTTCTATCTTTTTAAATTTCCCGGTTTGTTCTTTTTCTTTGAGCAGAATTTCGGCTTGTGCGGCTTCAATTTTCTCTAAATTTTTTCTACTTTCTTCTTCCTGTACTGTTAATTTTTCGGATTTTTCGCGAGATTCTTCGAGTAATTTTGATGTTTGTACATTTATTTTGATATTGGAAATAGTCGATGCAATGGTTTCTCCGATTTTTTCAACAAAATCAATCTGATACTGTTTTATTTCCGAAAATGAAGCCAGCTCGATAACTCCATAGGTCATTCGATTCAATTTTATGGGAACTAAAAGCAAACTTTTTGGCTTATCTTTTCCCAGTCCCGATGATATATTGATATAACCTTTTGGGATATCGTTCATATAAATTGTTTCATTTTCCAAGTAACATTGTCCTACTAGATTTTCGCCAATATCGATGCGTTTCTTGATGAATTTTTGACGGTCGTAGGCATAAAATGCGGTGAGTTCGAGAAATAAATCGTCTTTACTATCATCATTAACAATAAAAAGACCGCCGATTCCCGCATCAAGATATTTTGTGAGTTTGATAATTGTTTTTGAAGTGAAATTTTCGATTGTGGTGGCTTCGTTTCTGACCAATTCGCTGAACTCGGCCAAACCCTGCGAAGCCCAAGTTCGCTGAAGGTTTTCCAAACGTCTCATTTCGGCATCATCAGAGGCTTTTACTAAATTTTCGCGCATCAACAGGAGCGAATTTCCAAGTGTATCGTTTGTGCTTAGAGGTTCAAATTGGCTGCCGTAATTTCCTGCTCCGATTTCGAGGGCAAAAACGACTTTGCGTTTCAAACCATCGATTAATATATTTAATGCCAGCCCCATTTCGCCAACTTCGTCGCTTCCTGTTTGAATGGGTTTTTCGGGAAGTGCTCCTTTGCCCATTAAAAGAATCGAATTTTTAATTCGATTGATTGGTACTGCCAGCGTTCGAGTTGTAAGGAACGCTATTAACACAATGGTAATTAATAAAAATATTCCGCTCAAAACGATACGATTGCTAAATTTAGCAAACGAAATTTCCATTTGATGATTGACTTCTGCAACAAGTTTTTGTTGCCTGCTCGTTAATGTATCAAGTTGAACGATAAGAGTATCGGTTAAAATATTGATGTCGTCCAATCGGGCATCATATTTGAGAGCAAAATATGGGATATCGTATTTTTCTACGGAATTTAATTCGTTCATGATTTCTTTGTGGCTGTTGAACAAAATATCCGCATTTTCTATAATATGTGTTAATGATTTTTGATTGTCAATTTGCCATTGCTCCGAATAGTTGATTAACCTTTTTTTTACATAAGGATATTCAATTGAATTCATTGAGCGGAGCTTTTTTTTGTCTGCCGTGTTATCCAATTCATCATAAAAAACCCAATTGCGAATCAACATTTTGGAATTGGTTACAATAAACGCTAACTCATTGATGCTCGAAAGGGAAGGTGTATAGTTTTCGGAGATTTCTTTGGTTATTTGTCGATTTTGAATCAACATACGGTATATGAACATATTAGAAGCCAGGACGATGAGTAGGACGATACCGAATCCGACAGCCAATTTTTGTGGTATGGTTAATCTGAATCTTTTCTCCATTTTTAACTATTCGTTGAAAAATTCTATGTAAAATTTACCAAAGTTAAAAAAATATTTATAAGTTGAATGAGTTTTCGGCGAAAAATATTTTCCTGGCTTTTGGGCATCTCAATTAACTCAAACTGCTTATTTATGTTTATTTTTCAAAATCGTTATTTACCGCAGAAAATACCGGTTTTGATAATTTCACAAGCCTCTGTTTTTATAATTTTTAGAGAAGTTTTTTTGATTTATATTTTTGCTGCCGCTGAGAATTTATTTTTTACTTTGCAACTCCTACTTCTCGAAATGAAGTGCTGACATCAATATTCTGTTTTTTGATGTTTTTTTCGTTAAATTCGTATATCACAATACCGGAATCGTCTTTTGAAAATGAAATACCTGCTCCTTCGCCGGTTTTTCCGGGGTTTTCGGTAATAATCAAGATATTTTTCCCGGCGGCTTCGGATACAATGGTTTGTAAATCGGCATTTTTCGATTTGGTGAGGAACACAATTTGATATTTTGAAATATCGGTGCCGGTTATTTTTTGTACTACAATGCGTTGTTCTCCTCGCACTTTTTTGTCCTGAGTGAAGGTTTTCAATTCTTTCAGTATGTCTGAATCTCCATAAACGCCAATCATAAAATCGCCTTTTTGTGCTTCGGCAGACCATTGCAATGTTCGAGTGAAATTGTAGATGAACATGGCTTGAAATTTTGGTTCCTGTGCATGAGCTTTAAACGACATTGCGGTAATGAGTAAAATGAACGGTAATGTTTTCATTATTTTGATAATTAATTGATTTATTGAGTTATATCGACTTAACGCTTTGTTCCTTCATTGATTAATCTATTTGTTAATTTTACTCTATTATTGAGTTATTGCGTTTGTAATTTATTGATATTTAACTATATCCACTATCAACCGGAGTGTTTTGTGATAAGTAATCGGACAGATTTATTAATATTTACTAATGTCCGTATTCTTATCAAAATCAAATTATTTCTTCATTAACCTTTAACAAATAATAATTAACCATTACTTATTCATTTCTATTGTCTTTCGATTTACAAAAATAACTAAAAGATTCATTGATTTATCAATAGTAATTTTACAACGCAATTTCCTTGCCTTTTATTAATTTTGGCTGAATTATTTATTGGTATCGGCTTTTATTAACTCAAGCTCATTGTTATATTCCAATATAAAAGTTCCGTTATTTTCAAATCCATTACCACTTCCGGCTCTCGAAAAATCGAAATTTAATACCAAGCCTTTCGGATTTGGGGCTGAATCGAAAGGTGAAAGGCAGAATTGAAAATTTCGGCCGTAGGTTTTCAGGGCATTTCCAAAATAGTAGGCAATATCGTATCCTTCATAAGCATAAATACTCGGTTCGATATTATAAATTGACCTATATTTTTTTAAAAAACTTTGAACTCGCCAATTGGTGTAATCAACATATGTAGGCGAACTGTTATTGAATGACAGCTCTTTTAAATATTTGGATTCGATATTTTGAAAATTTTCCCATACAGGTGAACCAAAAAGGCAAATTTTGTAATTTTTCGACATTAAATGCAACTTTTCTATCATTTGTGTTACAAAAACCTCTTCATTCGATGGCAAAATGACAATATTATCTAAGCCGGGCGAGAGTGCATTTTCAATAGCATTGGTTCCTCCGCTTTTAAAATTGACGATTTTCAGAACCACTTCGTGTATATCAGGATTGGTGCCGAATGATGTTACCAGTTTTTGTTTATATATCTCAATCATTTTCAGCTCATCTTCCGAACCGTTATGAATTATAACAATGCTCGAATCGTACAATCTGCTCAAAAAATCGGAGGTTTTTTTTGCCTGCATTTCCTGCGAAGGAAGCACCTGAAATACAAAGGGATTGTCGACCAGCAATTCGGAATTTTGAGACAGAGGACTCACTAAGTTAATATGTCTTTTTTTGATATACCACGAAAGGGCTTTAATATTTGCAGCATAGACCGGACCGATAATTAAATCGATTTTGTCAAATTCAGGTTTTTCCTGTATCTGCCGAACGATTTGGGCATCGTTTTGGGTGTCGTAAACATAGAGATTCAACGATAAACCTTCGATTTTTAGTTGCTGAATTGCTAATAATATGCCTTCATACATTTCAAAAAAACGTTGAGAATTTTTGTAAAACAGGTGGTCTTTTTTATCGGAATTTACTGCCAAACTTGTTGAATTTTCTGCCAAATACAGCGGCAACATCACAGCAATGTTAAATGTCATTCCGTCCTTGTACTGAAATTTTCCGCAAGGTACAATGTCTTTGTCTTCAAAATATAACGGGTCGTAATTAAAATTTTTCAAATCGGGCGTATTGCTGTGAAAAACAGGCAGTCGCTCGGTATTATCGTAATTGTATTTCGGAATTTTCAGTACCTGCCCCACTTGTAATCCTTTTTTTACATCGGAATTAAACATCTGAATTTGAGCCGGTGTTTTTCCAAATTTTTGAGCTATCGAGAACAGAGTTTCGCCGGGCAAAACGGTATAAACGAAAAAGACATCGGTCTGATAATCGAAATCGCCTTTGGAGAGGTTCGGAATTTTTATAACTTCTCCTACATGCAAGCCTTGTCTAATATCCGGATTGTGTGCATAAAGATCGTTGATTGAAATGCCGAATTGTTTCGACAATGAATACAACGTTTCTTTGGGCAATACTTTGTGCCATAAAAAATCCGGCTCTGCTGATTTCCCATTACCGACAACCGGAATTTTCAACACCAGCCCTACGGTGAGTGATACATTCACTTGGTTGTTCGCCTTGGATAGGTCTTTTTGTGTAACATCGTAGGCTTTGCAAATTGAATAGATGGTTTGTCCGAGCTCAACAGTGTGAAGATAGAATTTTTGATTATTTATTGTGGTAATTTTACCCGAACGCTTTACCGGAACTTGTGCCCATAATGAAATATTTGCCATCAAAAGAATGAGAAGTACGAATTTTTTCACGATATATTATAAGTAATGGTTAATTATCAATTGTTAATGGTTATTGAAGTAATAATTTGATTTTGACAAGAATATGCACATTATAAAATACAAATAAATCTGTCCGATTACTTATTATTTTCAATAAGAAGTCGAGCTGTGATATTTACGATATAAATTCTCAGTTTAAAAAACCGAATGAACGACAAATTTATAAAACAAAAAATAATAAAAAAACCGGTTTCCTTTTATTATTTTATGGACATTTTATAGAAAACCAAAAGTTTAAAATAATTCATGAGCCAAGTATAAAAAGTATAAAGTTTGAAAGTGAAAAGTGTAAAATCGTTCA
>DYMH01000235.1 GCA_020721645.1 Draconibacterium orientale | reverse complement strand
AGAAATATCAACAAAACAAAAAATAACTTGTTTTTTCTCATGGGTTTGTAGGTTTAGGTTTTATCGGATAAATATATGAAAAAGAACCGAAAAATAAAATAAGCCAAAAGAAATCGACATCGTTTCCGGGAAAAATGATGTCGAAAGATTTTTCGGTAATGTTATTTTTTTGAAAAATTCAAGTTTAGCTTAACTCCCATGCGAATCCATTGCCCCGGCATTTCGATATTTGCCAAATCTTCGTATTTTGTATTGAAGATATTCGATGCTTCGACATAAAATTCAAGCATTGCCGATTGCCAAAACAGTTTCCCGTCGGCGATGAAATACGGCTTGTACTCGGTTTCGCCTGTGAATGTGTTTGTTGGTCGGTCGAAAACCGAATATGTTCCGGCTCGGTCTTGATAATTCATTTGCCACGAAGCACCGAATTTCCCGTAGATTTTATGCTGCAAACCTGCGGTGGCTTTGTGTTTCAGATAATCCAAAGCGTAATACGAAATATAATCGCCGCTCTGTTTGGTTTGGTCGATATAAGAATATGAAAATGAGATATTTTGAATAAAAAATGATTTTTCAAATTGATATTTTCCCGAGCATTCTGCACCAACAGTTGTTAATTCGGTAATATTTTGTGTTTGCCATTTCAGGTCGGCAGATGTTTGCTTCACCCAGTCGATTGTGTTTTTTCCAAATCGCTCAAAAACGGCGATATGTGCCGAAAATCCTTGATAAAACAGTTTAGTTCCGGCTTCAAAAGTCCATGCTTTTTCGGGTTTCAAATCCGGATTTCCAAGATTTGAGGCACCGGAATAATACAAATCGGTAAACGACGGCAATCGCACGGCTTGATTGGCTGAGGCGAAAAAATGAACGAATTTCGACAGATTAAAAGCCAAATCGCCGCCGCCCGAAAAATTCCAATCAAATTGGTCGTTGTAATTTGCCGAATATCCGCCGGAAGCAATAAATTTGCCGATTTCGACAACGTGTTCTGCATATAAATTGACATTCTGCCGCACTTTCGATTTTGTAAACAGCCCAAACGGTTCGTTCGGAACATCAATCGGCGTGTCCAAAATATCACCCAAAACATTGCTGAAAATTTGTTCGTAACGATATTCGGCACCGACTGCTGTTTTCCCGAGTTTTGAAACAAAATTCAACTTCGATTCGCCTCCGTATGTGTGCGTTAGGTGATAATTGTGTCCGGCGTAATAATTCCAAGCAGCATACACTCCGGGAACGTATTTTGCGGTGTCGGTTCCGTCGGCAAAATAATTTCCGGTGCGTTGATATTTGCTTTCGCGAAACAATTCGAATCGGTCGCTGTGATTGCGGAGATACAGATTTGCAGCGAGTTTCACACGGTTTCCGGTCGATATTTTCAAATTGCCGAACGAGGTTTTAGTTTGCTCGAATTGCCATGGATATTTGGGCGTGTAGAAACTGTTGGCACCGAAGGATTTATCGGCGTAACCGGCTTGAAAATCAAATTTTGCGATGTTTAAATTCAATGCGGCTTGATAAAAAAGAGTTAAAACATCGAAATCGGTGTTGTTAATTGCAGAATTTTCGAGGTATCCGCCCGATTTTTTTTGAGAAACGGAAGCCGAATTTGAAAATCTGCCGATATTAAAATTTCCGGTCAGATTCATTCCGTAATAATCATGCTCGCCACCGAATGCTGCGAATTTCAGACTTCTGTCGGCTTCTGTTTTTGTAATGATATTGATGGCACCGCTGTACGAATTTGTACCGAAAACACGATTTCCGGGACCTTCCAAAATTTCGATACGTTCGATATTTTCCAAATCCACGGGCAAATCCATGTTGTGATGCCCGGTTTGCGAATCGTTGAGTTTTACGCCGTTAATTAAAATCAGTGTTTGCTCAAAAGTTCCGCCTCGAACGCTCACATCGGCTTGCACACCTTGCGTTCCGCGACCGCGAACATCAATTCCGCACAAATTTTCGAGCAAATCGGGAAGGCTTTGAACCGGCATTTTTTCGATTTCGCCGCGAGGAATAACTTGCACTATGCGTGCCGTTTCGGTGAAAAGTGTCGGCGTGCGCATGGATTCTATTTGCACTTCGTCCACGCGAATTGTATCTTGCTGTGCTTTTGCTTCGAATTGTGAAAATGCAAAGTAAACAGCACTTAACGACGCAATTTTAACAGCTTTCCCGAGCGACACGAAGGCTGCCCAACTTTTGTTTTTCCATTTTCTGAAAACAAAAGATTTTTGTTTTGATAAAAATTTTTTTTTCATTTTTGAAAATATTAAATTGTTAGTAAATCGGCAGCAAAAGTAGGATTTACCGACAACAATTCACGTTTATCCTTGAAAAAAATCGAGTTTTTCCTTTGACAGACCGAAAGAAAATCATTTTATGAAATATTTTTTCAGTAAAACAATTGTCGATAAATAAATTTTACTAATTTTGCAGCCTGAAAGTAGGGTCCGGTAGCTCAGTTGGATAGAGCAACAGCCTTCTAAGCTGTGGGTCAAAGGTTCGAATCCTTTCCGGATCACAAATAGAAAACCGCAAGTAATTGATTTTGAATTATTTGCGGTTTTTTGTTTTTAAATTAAATGCTTATCCCGATTATTACCTATATAGTTTGTAAAATTTGTATCTTATTG